>JANLTS010000607.1:0-3209 GCA_031363045.1 Hyphomicrobiales bacterium | reverse complement strand
CGCAACGTCCGCGTGGCCTGGCGGCGGAAAGACGAGTGTGGGTTGCTGTTTACAGGGCCGCCCAAAGCGGCGCCGCCGCGAAAATACTAGGATTTGGAATCGATTAACAGGTTCCAAAGACTTGGCCATTAGCATGGGTGCTGGGACAATCGGGACTATCAACCATGTCTGGGCTGGAAACACCCGAGGCCAACAAGCGCGCGAGACAGCGCCAACGTGTCCTGAAACAGGGCAAGATCCTGTTGTCGAACAATCTGACGGTGATTGATTGCACCATACGCGACATGTCGGAGACTGGCGCTAAGCTCGTCTGTCCGGATGCCGGGTCCATTCCCAACGAATTCCGCCTGGTGTTGACGGCCGAACGCCTGATGCGCGACGTTCTCGTGAAGTGGCGGCGGCCAGGACTGGTGGGTGTGCACTTCACTTCCGAGCCACGCAAGTCGCCGCTGCTCAAGTGGTAGGTTGAAAGATTAGGCTTAATCCTGCTCTTTGAGGTTGATGGCATCGCCATTGCATCTCCGGATTCTATCTGATCCGGAGTGAACCACATGGCCCAAATGCAGTCGGACGACCATCGCAAGACCGCCCGCATGAAGCGCCTCAAAGAGGGGCGCCTGGTGTTCAACAACAAGCGTTCGGTGATGAGCTGCATCGTGCGCGATGCCACCAAGTTCGGGGCCCGCGTGGCGATCGGCGAGCCCTATCTGGTGCCATTCGAATTCGAGTTCAGCATGGCCGGCGAAGAGCCACGCGCTGCCCGCAAGATCTGGATCCGCAAGAACGAGATGGGCCTGCAATATATCGTCTGACGAGACGCGCCACCAGAGGCCGGTTGCATGGGGCATCCCACTGGTGTTTAAGGCGGCCCAACGCCAACACCGGTTGCCAGAATCCCCATGCTCGAGAAGACCTTTACACCCGCTGAAATGGAAGCCCGGCTCTATGCCGAATGGGAGGCCCGCGGCTTCTTCAAGCCCGGCCGCAAGCCCAAGGCCAAGCCCTTCACCATCGTCATCCCGCCGCCCAATGTCACCGGCTCGCTGCATATGGGCCATGCGCTTAACAACACCATCCAGGACATCCTCATCCGCTTCGAGCGGATGCGCGGCCGCGATGTGCTGTGGCAGCCGGGCACCGACCATGCCGGCATCGCCACGCAGATGGTGGTGGAGCGGCTGCTGCAAAAGGAAAATCGCACCGACCGCCGGTCGATCGGCCGTGAGGCCTTCCTCAAGCGGGTGTGGGAGTGGAAAGCCGAATCGGGTGGCATCATCTCGCAGCAGTTGCGGCGCTTAGGGGCCTCCTGCGACTGGTCGCGCGAGCGCTTCACCATGGACGATGGCCTGTCCAACGCCGTGCGCAAGGTTTTCGTGCAGCTCTACAAGGAAGGCCTGATCTACAAGGACAAACGCCTTGTGAACTGGGACCCGGTGTTCCAGACGGCGATCTCGGACCTTGAAGTTGAAACCCGCGAGACCAAGGGCGCCATGTGGTCGTTTGCCTATCCGATGGCCGATGGGCCGGTTGACGGCATTGCGGAAATCGTCATCTCGACGACCAGGCCTGAAACCATGCTGGGCGATGGCGCTGTGGCTGTTCATCCCTCTGACGAGCGCTACAAGAATCTCATCGGCAAACTGGTGCGGTTGCCGATTGCCGAGCGGTTGATTCCCATCATTGCCGATGAATATCCCGATCCGGAATTCGGCACCGGTGCGGTGAAGATCACCGGCGCCCATGACTTCAACGACTTTGAAGTGGCGCGGCGCCACAATATTCCGCTGATCATGCTGATGGACAAGGAAGCCCGCATGATCTCGACGGCCGAGAACCATGTGCCGGAGCGCTATCACGGCAAGGACCGCTTCGTGGCGCGCGAGATGGTGCTGGAAGAGATCGAGGCGCTGGGCTTCTTCCGCGGCAAGGAAGACAAGCTTATCCCGCAACCCTTCGGCGACCGGTCCAATGTCGTCATCGAACCGATGCTGACCGAGCAATGGTATGCCAATGCCGCCGAACTGGCCAAGCCCGCCATCAAGGCGGTGGAGCAGGGCGACACGGTGTTCGTGCCCTCGAACTGGGACAAGACGTACTTCGAGTGGATGCGCAACATACAGCCGTGGTGCATCTCCAGGCAATTGTGGTGGGGGCATCAGATTCCGGCGTGGTACGGGCCCGATGGCTCGGTCTTCGTCGAGGAATCCGAAGATGCGGCCTTAGCCGCCGCCAAGGCGCAGTTCGGCAGACGAGTGGAACTGACGCGCGACGAGGACGTGCTCGACACGTGGTTCTCCTCCGCGCTGTGGCCATTCTCAACACTCGGCTGGCCGGAGCAGACGCCGGAATTGAAGCGGCATTACCAGACGGACGTTCTGGTCACCGGCTTCGACATCATCTTCTTCTGGGTTGCCCGCATGATGATGATGGGGCTGCACTTCATGAAGGAAGTGCCGTTCCACACTGTTTATATCCACGCGCTGGTCCGCGACGAGAAGGGCCAGAAGATGTCGAAGTCGAAAGGCAACGTCATCGATCCCCTGGAACTCATCGACGCCTATGGGGCGGATGCGCTGCGTTTCACGCTTTCTGCCATGGCGGCGCAGGGCCGTGACATCAAGCTGTCGAAGCAGCGCGTTGAAGGTTATCGCAATTTCGGCACCAAGTTATGGAACGCGGTGCGCTTTGCCGAGATGAATGGCGTCACCCGCGACTGGAATTATGACCCCGTCGCAGCCCGCGTCACCGTCAACCGCTGGATCGCCGGCGAGACGGCGCGCACGCGTGACGTGGTGACGAAGGCCATCGAGGAGCACAAGTATAACGAGGCGGCAGGCGCACTCTATCAGTTCGTGTGGAATGTCTTCTGCGACTGGTATGTCGAGCTGGTCAAGCCGATCCTCACTGGAAGCGATGACTGTGCCCGGCACGAAACCCGGCAATCGACCGCCTGGGTGATCGACCAGATCCTGCTGCTGCTGCATCCCTTCATGCCGTTTGTCACCGAGGAGCTATGGCAGAAAATAGCGCCGCGCTCGCACTGGCTGATCGAGTCGGAGTGGCCGTGGTACAAGGGCCTTGGTGATCAGAAGGCTGATGCCGAGATGGAGTGGGTGATCCGCTTCATTTCCGAAGTGCGTTCGGTGCGGGCTGAAATGAATGTGCCGGCCGGCGCCAAGATCGCTTCCGTCATCGTTGGCGCCAACAGC
>JANLTS010000577.1:0-1896 GCA_031363045.1 Hyphomicrobiales bacterium | reverse complement strand
TTATTTCCGAGGTGCGTTCGGTGCGGGCTGAAATGAATGTGCCGGCGGGTGCCAAGATCGCTTCCGTCATTGTCGGCGCCAACAGCGAAACCCGCATGCGCGCCGCCAATTGGGAAGCCGAAATCATGCGGCTGGCGAGGCTGTCGTCGATCTCCTTCGAGGACCAGGTGCCGAAGGCTTCCGCCCAGATCGTGCTGAATGAGGCGACGGTGGCGCTGCCCTTGGAAGGCGTCATCGATTTCTCTGCCGAGAAGACGAGGCTTGCCAAGGAACTCGAGAAGATCGCCAAGGACACCGCCCAGATCGACGGCCGCCTGGGCAACCCCGGCTTCGTCGCCAAGGCACCGCCCGAAGTTCTGGACGAAGCCCGCGACCGCAAGGTGGAGCTTGAGGCACGGAAGGCGAAGGTCGATGAGGCGTTGAGACGGCTGGGGTAGATCGTCTAAAAGTCTTTGATCAACTGCACCCATTCGACCGGACCCTCGCGGCCACCGTAAGGCCGCCAGGTCCGCCGTTGCTTCTCAATGAAACCGAATCGCTGGTAGGCACCCAAGGCGACGGTGTTGTCGTTCTCGACCACGATGGAGAGGCCGCTCGCACTGGTCTGCCGCGCCAGGGCTTCGGCCTGTTCGAGCAGCCGACGGGCAAATCCACGGCCCCTGAACTCAGTGTAGACAGCAATGGCGACAACCGACCAATAACCGGGCACTGCCGATTCTAGCTCAAGCAAGGGTATAATGTGGTCAAAGGTGCCCGGAGAGATCGTGATGTTCGCAACGATACGTTCGCCAATCAAGGCCGCAGCGATTTCTCCATCAGATTCGATGAGGTGGGCCTTTGACCAGTGGTAGGGGAGGTCTTTGTCCTCCATCGTGACACGGCGGGCGGCCGAGAATTGCGAGTGATCGCTATCAATGTGCTGCTGCCAATAGGGCATCTCGATGCCGTGACCGGCGATGTCGATGAGGGCAGCAACATGGAGGGCGTCAGCGCGGCGGGCGGGACGAATGGAGATGTTCACGGTCGAACTCCTTCATTACCTCATAGCTTGCACTCGGATTGAGCCAACCGCAATCAGGAATCGGGTGGCATTGCCCTTGGAAGGCGTCAACGATTTCACCACCGAGAAGACCAGGCTCGCTAGGGAACTCGAAAAAAGATCGCCACGGACAGCGCGCAGATTGACGGAAGGCTGGGCAACGCCGGATTCGTTGCCAAGGCCCCGCCTGAGGTTCTGGAGGAAGCCCGCGAACGGAAGGTGGAGTTCGAGGCGCGGAAGGCAAAGATTGAAGAGGCGATGAGGCGGCTGGGATAATCCGCCGACACATTCCGTCATCCCGGCGAAAGCCGGGAACCATTCCGCTCACCGGTGGGTCCCGGCTTTCGCCGGGATGACGGCCCTTCGGGGATGTCAGGAATCGGGTGGCCTGGGGCCGGGCATCGTGGTGTGAAGGTTCAATCAGGAGAACTCACCCATGCCCACACTTCGCTTCATTGCCATGTCCACTTCGGAAGTCCGGCATTTCCAGTCCGGCGGGGCCGATGCCTATGACCTCAAGCCGGAACGCCGGACATCCGACGGCGACGGCGTGCCGTGCCGCCATTGCCTGCGTGATGTCGCGGCGGGCGAGGATTATCTGGTGCTGGCCTACCGGCCATTCCCCGCACTCCAGCCATATGCCGAGACAGGGCCGATTTTTCTTCACGCCGAAGCTTGCGGTCGCGCGGCGGATGCCAGTGCCATTCCGCCGATGCTGGCCAAGCGCAAGGCGCATCTGATCAAGGGCTATGGGGCGGATGACCGCATTGTTTACGGCACGGGGCAGATCGTCGCTTCGAATGAGCTTAAGGACGAGGCGTCCAAGGTGTTGCAACGGCCGGATGTCGCATATGTGC
>JANLTS010000544.1:0-7344 GCA_031363045.1 Hyphomicrobiales bacterium | reverse complement strand
CTCGAGATCGAGTTCGTCATAGAGCACGATCACCTGCGCCGGATCGATGTTGTAAAAGCTCATCGCGGCGCCAACCGCACGGCCGCTCTCGTTCATGAACGTCTGCGGCTTCAGCACCAGAACCTTCCCGCCCGCCATCTGGCCTTCCGACGTTTCGCCCTGGAAGCGCTTGCGCCAGGGCGAAAAGCCATGGCGGCAGACGATTTCGTCCACCGCCATGAAGCCGATATTGTGCCGGTTGCCCTGGTATTTGGAACCCGGATTGCCGAGTCCCACGAGAAGGTGCATCTGGCCCGCCTGTAAAGCGTGTTACTTCTTCTTGGGCGCCGGAGCGGCGGCCTTAGCCGGGGCAGCAGCACTCTTGGCCGGAGTAGCAGCACCCTTGGCCGGAGCTGCGGCACCCTTGGCGCCCGCCGCCGGTGCAGCGGCCGCTGCGGCCGGAGCTTTCTGATTGCTGGCCGGAACTTCGCCGGCAACAGCCGCCGGAGCTTCTTCTTCCTTGGCCTGGGCCGAGACGGCGCACAGCGTCACGTCATCCTTGCTGACCGCCGAAACGCCGTCCGGAAGCTTGATCTGCGACAGATGGATCGACTGGCCAACGAGCAGGCCGGTGAGATCGACCATGATCTCGTCGGGGATGAGATTGGCCGAGCAATAGAGCGACACGGTGTGCGACACGACGTTGAGAGCACCTCCGGCCTTGATGCCGGGCGAGGCTTCCTGGTTCTTGAAATGCACCGGAACTTCAACCGCCACCCGGGCATTGGGGCCAAGGCGCAGGAAATCGACGTGGATGACGAAATCACGCACCGGCTCGAACTGAACATCGCGAGGGATCGCGCGGACGGTCTTACCGTCAACCTCGAGATCGACCAGCGTGGCCATGAAACGGCCAGTCTGGACATGCGGCATGACATCGCCGTAAATGAGGGAAATCATTTGGGGTTCCTGCTTGTCGCCATAAACGACACCCGGAACGAGGCCTTCACGGCGAACTGCGCGAGAGGCCCCCTTGCCTGCCCGGGCGCGCGACGCGGCCTTGAGCTGCACGATCTTGGACATGGTATTCTCCTGATATGATAAGTCCGGCCAGCCTTCCTCCAGGGGTGAACGACGCTTGCCAGACGGCGGCCCTATAGCTGAGCGGACAATGGAACGCAAGCCGGGCTAGTTCTTTAGCCGGTAACCGGTCTTGAACATCCAGCCGACGATGGCCAGGCAGACGGTGAGGAAGAACAGTGTCATGGCCAGGCTGACGCCGACGTCGACATCGGCCACCTCATTGAAGCTCCAGCGGAAGCCGCTGACCAGATAGACAACGGGATTGAACATCGAAACGGTCTGCCAGATCGGTGGCAGTACGCTGAGCGAATAGAAGCTGCCGCCGAGGAAGGTAAGCGGCGTGATGACCAGCAGCGGGATGATCTGCAATTGCTCGAAATTATCCGCCCACAGGCCGATGATGAACCCGAACAGGCTGAAGGTAATGGCGGTCAACAGCAGGAAGGTTATCATCCAGAACGGGTGCGCAATGTGAAGCGGCACGAAGAACACCGATGTGGCAAGGATGACCAGGCCGATGATGATCGACTTGGCGGCGGCGGCTCCGACGAATCCGAACACCATTTCCAGTGCCGAAACAGGTGCCGACAGATACTCGAAGATGGTTCCCGTAAAGCGCGGGAAATAGATGCCGAATGAGGCGTTGGAAATCGCCTGTGTGAGGATCGACAGCATGATAAGGCCCGGCACGATGAATGCCCCGTAGCTCACCCCTTCGATTTCGCTGATGCGCGAGCCGATGGCGGCGCCGAACACCACGAAATACAAAATTGTCGAGATGACCGGCGAGACAAGGCTTTGTCCCAGCGTGCGGAAGAAACGCATCATCTCGTAGTTGAAGATCGCGGATACGGCGCGCCAGTTCATTGCTTCACCAGTCCAATGAATATGTCCTCGAGCGAACTCTGCTCGGTGTGAAGATCGGCGATCGTGACGCCCGCCGCGGAAAGCTCGGCAAGGAGTTTCGGGATTGCACCATCAACCGCATGGCCGTCATAGTGATAGACCAGCTCGCGGCCCGACGCAGAGAGGCTCAAGCCCCGTTGCGCAAGGTTTGGTGGCAGCCCGGTCATGGCCTCGCCGAGCTGCAATGTCAGTTTCTTTTGTCCGAGTTGCTGCATTAGTTTGGCCTTCTCCTCGACCAGGATGAGTTCGCCCTTGTTGATGACGCCAACCCGGTCGGCCATTTCCTCGGCTTCTTCAATATAATGCGTGGTCAGGATGACGGTGACGCCGGTGGCTCTCAGATCACGCACGATCTGCCACATCTCCTTACGGAGTTCGACATCGACTCCCGCCGTTGGCTCATCTAGGAAAAGAATCTGCGGTTGATGCGCCAGCGCCTTGGCGATCAGCACCCGGCGTTTCATGCCGCCCGACAACGTCATGATACGCGCATCTTTTTTGTCCCAGAGAGTCAGCTTTCGCAAAACCTCTTCCAGGTAGGAGTAGTCCCTGGGCTTGCCGAACAACGTGCGGCTGAACTTTACCGTGTCCCAAACCGTCTCAAAGATGCTGAGGTGAAGCTCCTGCGGCACCAGGCCAATCTGCGCCCGCGCCGCGCGAAAATCACTGACAGTGTCGTGGCCATTGACGGTGATCGTGCCGGATGACTTTGTGACAATACCGCATATCGTGCTGATCAATGTCGTCTTGCCCGCACCATTGGGTCCGAGCAGTGCCAGTATCTCGCCGCGCCTGATGTCAAGGCTGACGTTTTTGAGCGCCGCCAGGCCAGACTTATAGGTTTTTGAGAGGTTCTTGATCGAGACAATGGCATTCATGACGGCTATGTGGTGGATGTCTGGTCAGATTTCAAACATCAGAATTGCACTTTTTTGACAAACTCGAATGGCCGCGGCAAGCGGCCCAATCGGGTGGTTCTCAATATTCCGGTTCGAAAGCCCAGGGTTCGCCGATGTCCTCAATAGTCACCACGTCGCCTGACTTGAGCTTTTTCGTCGTGACCTTGTCCACATCGGACTCAATCGAGCCAGTCTTGATCACGACCTTGCGGTTCAGATAATTGGCGCTGACATTCCTGATCTCGCCACTCATCCGGTTGACGTTAATCCGATCATAGCCGATCAACCGGAATTCATCTTCCTCGTGGCGGAAGCGGAAATCCATGTGTCCGGTGTCGGAACCGCCGGCACTGGAAAAGTAGTAGATCTTGACCAGCAGGCTCCCCCGGTCAATCGACACACCGCCCGTTTCCGACAGGGGATCGGATTCAGTTGAACTGATAATCCGCGGAATGAGCTCGTGGTTGCTGACTACCAGCCGGTACCCGCCGCTCTCGGCGAGCGCCACCGCCAGCATGCGCGGATTGGTATCGACAGGTGTTTCTGGTGCCCATTCCGTCTTGAACAGATTGGCGGGATCGGCATTGTGGAGAACCAGCACAAGGTCTTCGGCACGATCTTTGTTCAAGTCGCCGCGAATCTCCTTCTCGAGCATCCAGCCTTTGGGTACGAAGGATTGTGCATCCTCTCCCTGTTCCGCCAGCTCTGGATAACTCACCTCCGGCACCTCAAATTCCTGCGCGAGAGCCGGTACCGTGAGGCCAATGCCAAGTGCAATGAAGATGACGGCCGCGGCGCGCATTCGTATGCTCCTGAATTTCCGTGAGTTCTGCTGGCGGCCTCATAATCGAACACCCGCGAACATACTGTGACACCGATCACGATGTTTGTCGCCAAGTGCTCAAACGCATCAACAAGAAAAGGGCCCGCCTGCGCGAGCCCCCAATGGTCACGTATGGCCGCGAGATTACATCTTGCCGATGGACCAGAACAGGGTCTCGCCATTCGAATTGTCAACACCATCATTGTCGGTCACAGCGAAGCCCTCGCCCGCCGCATCGATGGTGAAGCCTTCGAGCTTTTCGAGCACGTAGCCGCCCGTCGCCTGCATGTCGGGCAGGAAGTCGCGCACCAATTGCTTTTTCACAACAGGCAGCGTCTCGCCAATCTTGGCCGGAACCATCTCGGCAAGTGCCACCTTATAGAGTTTCTTGATTCTCGCAGCGGCACCAATCTGGTTGTCACGCTCGACAATATAGGCAAAGTCGCCCCGGATGGTAATCTCGGAGAGGCCCACCCAACCCTCTTCGGCCTTGTCGAGCGGGTAACGGACAGCACCCCAGGCTTTCGTCTTGGGTTGATAGGACAAAAGCTTTACGCTGCCCTTCTCATCATCAGCCCATTCGCGCTGCACGGCCATCCACAGTACCGTGTCATCGCCCGAACCACTGATCGAAATGCCCTCGAAGCCATAGCGCGTGGCCTGATGCAACAAGTCATCGGGCAGGCCGATGGCTTGGTCGATGTCACCCTTCTCTGTCACATGCAAGATACCATGTGGCACCATCTGGTCGCCACGGCCTTCGGACGCCAACCAGAAACCACCCTTGCCATCCGCGGCGATGCCCTCGAGATCGAGCAGTTGCGCCACTTCGCCGTTGCGCTTCAGCTTGAGCGCCGAGGCGATCCTGGCGGGCTTGGCGGTGGCGTCGATGGTGAAGATCGAGGGCTGCATGCCGTAGATCGAGTCGCTGACGCCATAAAGAATGCCGGGTTTCTCTGCATCCGCCGTGAGGCCCGAGAGCGCGCCCCAGCCGATCGGCAGGTCCGTCTCATCCCTGCTTGATTCGATTGTCGGATAGTTTGGCGTGCCTTCGGCCAACTCATACAGTGTGACATGGCTTCGCACGCCGCCGTCTTCGACAAGATCAACTTCGTTGGCGGTTGCCATAAGGTTGCGCGCCGGAATGGCGATCACACCCTCGGGGCTGAGGCCCGATGGCAGAATTTGCTTGAACTCAGGAACGCCACCGGTGTCCTTGTAAATGGCCGCGACAGAGGCGCGCTCCGACAGAACGATGATATAGGTCTGATCTCCGAACTTCTTGACTTCCGCGCCTTCGACTTCGATGCCCTTCGAATTGCGCTTCTCGGGGTAGTGCCCAAGCATGGCGACGCGATGCTCGAGATCATTGCCGCTATCGAACAGCACTTCGCCCATCTTGTTGAAAATCGAGAAGCCGCGTGTGCCGCCCTTGTAGTCGCCTTCGTTGGCGATGACGAAACGCTCGGCATCGAGCCATTGCACGGTGTCAGGCTCGCGGGGTTGACCTTTCTTCTCGCCAGTGAACGCGATGGCGCCGTCGCGCTTCGTGTCAATCTTGGCGAGGTCGACAGTTCCGGCGCTGAAATGATTGATGACCTTGCCATCGGCGGCGAGGATGACGATGTGGTTGTTCTCCTGCAGCGTGACGGCGATTTCGTTGCTGTTGTTGATATCGATATACTCCGGCTCCGGATCGTCACCGGCAACGGTGGCAAGGCCGGTCACATCGGCAACAACTTTGCTGGCGCAATCCGGCATGCCGTCCTTAAGTTTGAAGATCTGCACGTTGCCGGCAGGCATCTGCGGAATCTCGCCATCATTCACCTCTTCGTCGCGCTCATTCTCGATGGCCACAACGGCCAACGTGCCATCGGGAGACACGGCAACCGAGTCGGGCTGGCCGCCAAGATCGCAGGTCGCAGCAATGGTCTTGCCTGCCACGTCGACGGCGAGCAGTGCGCCGGATGGCTCGGTCTTGCTCTTCGACGTGTTGAGCGCCACCAGCACCAGCTTGGCAATTGCCGCAACGGATGTCGGTTCGCCGTCCAGCGGCATGGAACCAGCGGATTTCGGTGCCTTGGCATCGGTAATGTCGATGAAGCCAATGCGCTTGCCGGGGCTGTCGGAGAAGATCAGAGTCATGCCATCTTCCGTAGCGGTGATGATTTCAGCCGAGGTCGGCTTCTTGGCATCGGCGTCAGCGGGCAGTGTGAGCGCCACCGGAAACGAAGCAATGCGGTTGAACACCGGCTCGGCCAGCGCCGAACCGGACATCAGCGCGAACGTAAGGCCTGCAAGTGAAGCAATAGATTTGGTCCTGGTCATGAGAATCTCCACCGTCGCTTGTAAGAAAATTGGAGGGACGGTGTACCCAGACTTTCTTGACGGTCATGTGACAGTGCTTGTCTTCCGCGATGACTGCGACGAGCTCGCCTGCCGCCCGCGCAGCATTACAAGTGAGTCATTACAAAAAGAAAATGTTCGGCGGGCGGGCTGAATTCCGAAACTTGGCGTTGTCCCAGTACGCGGATTTGATCTCACGATGATTTCAATCCCGTGGATGAATTTAAGCACAACACAGGAGATGAATATGACAACGACACGCAAATTGGTTTCGGCATCGGCGATTGGCCTTGGATTGGTTTTCCTGTTCAGTGCGCAGGCGATGGCAGAGGAGTTTGTCTGCAATGGTTCGCTCGGAGCAGTAACCAAGGACAACGTCCGTGTGCCGCAGTCCGGCACATGCATCATGGATGGCACAAAGGTGAAGGGCACGATTACCGTGCAGCGCGCCGCCACGCTGCGCGCGTCGCGGATTGTGGTGATCGGCAACATTCAGGCCGAGAATGCCAAGCGCGTGAACGTTAATCGGCGCTCACACATCGGCGGGTCGGTGCAAGTTGTACAAGGCAACGCCGCGTCGATCAGCAACAGCTTCGTCGATGGCAGCATTCAGCTCGAGTCCAACAAGGGCAGCCTGAGCGTCGTCAACAATGAAGTTGGCGCCGATATTCAGGCCTTCCAGAACTCAGGCGGCGTCGAGATCAGTGACAACACCGTGAACGGCAATCTGCAGTGCAAGGCGAACGCCCCAGCCCCCACCGGCGGCGGCAACATCGTTCAAGGCAACAAGGAAGATCAATGCAGCGGACTCTGATTTAGAGCTCGGGGCGCGGGCCGCCTTCGGGCGGTCCGCCCAGTTGCCGCACACGCTACTCGAACAGGCTCGACACACTCTCTTCGCGGCTGGTGCGGCCGATGGCTTCACCCAACAGCGAGGCAATCGGCATGGAGCGGATATTGCGGGCGATCTTGACGGCTTCGGTCGGCTGGATCGAGTCAGTGATGACCAGTTCCTTGAGCTTCGATGAGGTGATGCGCGACACCGCCCCGCCCGACAACACGCCATGGGTGATGTAGGCGGTCACATCCTTCGCCCCCTTGGACAGCAGTGCTTCCGCTGCATTGACCAGTGTGCCGCCGGAATCGACGATGTCGTCAATCAAGATGCAGGACTTACCGAGGACATCGCCGATGATGTTCATCACTTCCGATTCACCCGCCCGTTCGCGCCGCTTGTCGACGATGGCAAGCGGTGTTCCGAGACGCTTTGCAAGCGCCCTTGCACGCACCACGCCGCCGACGTCCGGC
>JANLTS010000539.1:0-16495 GCA_031363045.1 Hyphomicrobiales bacterium | reverse complement strand
TCAGCGCCTCGCCCTTGCCAAGTTGGGTTATGACCTCCTCGGTCTTGAAGGCCGGATTGGGCCTGAAGGTCGAGGCCGCCGTCTGCACCGCCTTTTGCTCGCGTGGCGTATAAGCCCTGAGCGCGTGCTGCACGCGGTTGCCCATCTGCGCCAAAACGCTTTCAGGCACATCAAGCGGGTTCTGGGTGACAAAGTAAATTCCAACACCCTTGGAGCGGATAAGCTTCACGGTCTGCTCGATCTTCTGGATCAAGCCCGGGGGCGCATCGGAAAACAGCAGATGTGCCTCGTCGAAGAAGAACACCATCTTGGGCTTATCGGCATCGCCCGCCTCGGGCATCGTCTCGAACAGTTCCGACATCATCCACAGCAGGAAGGTGGCGTAGAGCTGCGGCGAGTTGATGAGCTTGTCGGCAGCGAGCACGTTCATGTAGCCGGTGCCATCCGGCTTGGTGCGCATGAAATCCTTGATGTCGAGGGCGGGTTCGCCGAAGAACTTGTCGCCACCCTGCTCTTCGATCACCACGAGACGGCGCTGAATGGCGCCGATCGTTGGCGCACTGACATTGCCATATTCGGTGGTGATCTCCTTGCCGCGGTCGGCCAGATCCATCAGCAGGGCGCGCAGGTCTTTCAGATCGAGAAGCGCCAGGCCCTCTTCATCGGCGATCCTGAAGGCAATGTTGAGGGCACCTTCCTGGGCATCCGAAAGCCCCATCAGGCGCGACAGCATCAGCGGACCCATTTCCGAGATGGTGGTGCGGATCGGGTGGCCCTGCTCGCCGAAGACATCCCAGAAAATCGTCGGGACCGCTTCGAAGCCGTAGTCGTCAAAGCCGATCTGCTTGGCGCGTTCGAGGAGGAAGTCCTTCGGCTCACCAACCATCGAGATGCCGGACAAATCGCCCTTCACATCAGCGGCAAAAACCGGGACACCGGCCTTGGTGAAACCTTCGGCAAGAATCTGGAGAGTCACCGTCTTGCCGGTGCCGGTGGCGCCGGTCACAAGGCCGTGACGGTTGGCCATGGCGAGGAACAGTTCCTCGCGCTTTTCGCTTTTGCCGATGAAGATCGAATTGTCCGACATGAAATATGTGTTCCCCGGTAGATGATGCCTTCTTGGGCTTGCAACTTGCTATATAGACGGCTCAACCGCAATTGCACAACGGGACGGGTGATGCAGGAACTGATTGATCGAATCGTGGCGGCTACCGGCCTGACGGCCGAAAAGGCGGGGCAAGGCCTCGGCATCGTGCTGAACCTGATCCGCACGCAAGGCAATCAGAACAAGGTGGAGGCATTGCTCGACAAGCTTCCGGGCGCCCGCGAGTTGATCACGCAGCATGGCGGCGATGGTGCGGGCCACGGTGGTGGCGGGCTTCTCGGCATGCTGGCGGGCGGCATGATGGGTGGGCCTCTGGCAGCCATCACCAAACTCTCGGCCGCGGGCCTTTCGATGGATCAGATCAAGGCACTGGGCACCACGACGCTCGACTATGCCAAGGAAAAGGCGGGACCGCAGCTGGTCAAGGATGTCGCCGGCTCGATCCCCGGCCTCAGCGGATATGTGTAAGAATTGACGGGGGTCAAATCCTCCGGGGCGGACACCGCCTAAAGCCTGTTGCCTGAGCCTCCAGAGGGAAACGGCATGGTCGAACTTGCCGCCGCAGCCAAGACGGTTTTCCGCATCCGCGGCCTCTGCAAGACCTATCGCAGCGGCGAGGTCGAAGTGCAGGCCTTGCGCAGTGTTGACTTCGATGCGGCTGAAGGTGAGTTCATCGTCATTCTCGGCCCTTCGGGATCGGGCAAATCAACATTCCTCAACATCATCGGCGGGCTCGATAGCGCCACGGCGGGCGAAGCGTGGTTCCGCGACCACGCACTTACTGGCCAGGGCGAGACGGCCCTCACGCAGTACCGCCGTGATCATGTCGGATTCATTTTCCAGTTCTACAATCTGGTGCCGAGCCTGACGGCCCGGGAGAATGTTCAGCTGGTGACTGAAATCTCGCGGCACCCGATGAAGCCGCAGGAGGCGCTGGCACTCGTCGGACTGGAAAACCGCATGGATCATTTCCCGGCACAGCTGTCAGGCGGCGAGCAGCAGCGGGTTGCCATTGCCAGAGCCATCGCCAAGCGGCCAGACGTGCTGCTCTGCGACGAACCGACCGGCGCGCTCGATTCGAGGACCGGGATCAAGGTGCTCGAGGCCCTGACACGGGTCAGCGCGGAAACCGGAGCGACAACGCTGGTCATTACGCACAATGCGGCAATCCGCGAGATTGCCGACCGGGTCGTGAACTTCGCCAATGGCACAATCGCGTCGGAACAGCGAAACCCCGTCCGCAAGGCCGCCTCCGAGGTAAGCTGGTAGATGCGTGCACTGGACATCAAGCTGCTGCGCGACCTCCGCCGCATGTGGGTGCAGGCGCTCGCCATCGCACTGGTCATGGCGTCGGGCGTAGCAACGCTGATCCTCGGTGTCGGGGCAGATGACTCGCTCTCGACGACGCGGGCCAAGTATTACGAGAGCAATCGCTTTGCCGATGTCTTTGCCACAGTCACCCGGGCACCAAACGGACTGGCGCAGGAGGCCGCCCGCATCGATGGGGTGGCGGCCGTTGAAACGCGCATCGTCAAGATTGCCATGGCCGATATCGACGGCATGAGCGAGCCGGGTTCGGTGCTGCTGGTCTCCATTCCCGACTTTCACGAGCCGGTGCTCAATCAGATTCATTTGCGCAGCGGACGGCCGCCTGACCCTGCGGGACGTGACGAGACAGTGGCGAGCGAAGGTTTCGCCAGGGCGCATAGATTGACCGCCGGCAGTTCGATCCGTGTACTGATCAACGGACGGAAGCGCGATCTCAAGATCACCGGAACAGCACTTTCACCAGAGTTCATCTATGCCCTTGGACCCGGTGACCTGATGCCGGATGAGCGGCGCTTCGGCGTTCTGTGGTTGCCTGAACGCATGTTGGCGGCAGCCTATGATCTTGATGGCGCGTTCTCCAGTTTGTCGCTCAAGCTGGTTCCCGGCACTTCGCAACCTCAGGTCATCGAGCAGCTCGACCGGTTGTTGTTACGCTATGGCGGGCTCGGCGCATTTGGCCGCAAGGATCAGATATCGCATGCCTTTCTCGATGCCGAACTGCAGCAACTGAAAGCTATGAGCCGCGTTCTCCCGCCGATCTTCCTGGTAGTTGCGGCGTTTCTCGTCAACATGACGCTGTCACGCCTGATTGCGCTGGAACGCGAGCAAATCGGGCTGCTGAAGGCCATGGGATACTCGTCTGCTGCGGTGGCACGGCACTATCTGGGCTTCGTGTCACTGATTGCCGTGGCTGGCATTGTCATCGGCATCGTTGCCGGGAGCTGGCTCGGAATGGGCATGACGACGCTTTATGCCCGGTTCTTCAGTTTTCCTTTCCTGGTCTTCAGCCGCAATCCCTGGATCTATTTGATCGCCGCGGCCGTGACCTATGGCGCCGCTGTGATCGGCGCGTTGAACGCTGTGCGTGACGTCGCATGGCTGTCGCCGGCGGTTGCGATGTCACCACCAGCGCCGCAGCGCTATCACCGGGCGCTGGGCAGCATCGATCTTTCGGGTTATGTGCGGCAGTCGTATATCATTGTCATGCGGCACCTCACCCATTGGCCATGGCGGACCGCCAGCGGTGTACTCGGCATGGCGCTGGCCGTGGCGATCCTGGTCGGCTCGTTGTGGTCCTTCGGCTCCATCGATCATATGATCGATATCACCTTCCATCGGAGCGACAGGCAGGACGCTTCGATCAACTTCACCGAACCCAGACGCATCGGCGCACTCTACGAGATACGCAGGCTTCCGGGCGTCATGGCAGCCGAGCCCTATCGCGCCGTCGCCGTGAAGTTGAAAAACGGCCACGCGGAACGCCGTTTGACGCTGATCGGAAAGCCCGCCGGTGCCACGCTTTCACGCGTGCTTTCGGCAGATTTGAAACCCGTGATGATGCCGGACAAGGGGTTGGTCATCTCGCAAGCCGTGGCCGATATTCTGGGCCTGCATCGCGGCGATCTGCTCGAAGTCGAAATCATGGAAGGCCGCCGGCAGAAGACTCTGCAGCCGGTATCGGCTGTGGTCACGGGCTACATTGGCTTGACTAGCTTCATGGATCTCGAAACCATGAATAGCATGCTTGGCGAAGGTTCCGTCATCTCGGGGGTTCACCTTGCCGTCGATCCGCTGCAGCGCATCGATCTCTTTGCAGCACTGAAGGCAACTCCGACGGCAAATTTCATTGCCTTGCAATACGTCGCCCTGCAACGTTTCCGCGATACGTTGGCGCAGAACATCACCATCATGGTGACTGTCTATGCCTCACTCGCCAGCATCATCGCATTTGGCGTGGTCTACAATTTTGCGCGCATTTCGCTGTCCGAACAAGGCCGCGAAATGGCAAGCCTTCGCGTGCTCGGATTCACACGGGGCGAAGTCTCGGGCCTTCTGCTTGGTGAACTTGCCGTCGTGGTGATCGTGGCGCAGCCGCTCGGCTGGCTGATCGGCTATGGCTTTGCCTGGGCGATGGTCAAAGGGTTCACCAGCGAACTTTACCGGGTGCCACTGGTCATTAACAGCGAGGTCTACGCGTGGTCGAGCCTGATTATTCTGACGGCGGCTATTGCCTCTGGTCTCGTGGTCCGCCGGCGGATTGACCGCCTGGACTTGATCGAAGTGCTGAAAACGAGGGAATGACCATGGTTCGACGTCTCATCACGCTGTTCGTCGCTCTTGGCCTGGCAGGTGCCGCTGCCTGGGCCATGTGGCCTCGGCCAGTGGCAGTCGAAACGGCGGTGATCGCGCGGCAGGACATCGAACTCACGGTCGAAGAAGAAGGCAAGAGCCGCATTCGCGAAGTATTCACGGTGTCGGCTCCGAGTGCCGGGCAGATGCTGCGGGTCAATCTGCATGCCGGTGACGAAGTAGTGAGGGGCATGACCATTGTGGCCTCCATCAAGCCCGCCGATCCGGGGCTCCTGGATGCGCGGTCGCGCGGGGTTGCGGAAGCCACAACCGAAGCGGCGCGGGCGGCCGTCGACCTTGCTGCGGCCGAGGTGCGCCAGGCCGAGGCGCAAGTGGTGTTCCTCAATGGTGAGCTTGACCGTGCCACAGCCCTCATTCGCCACGGCACGATTTCGGAACGGGCCTTCCAGAAGGCCCAACTCGATGCCCGATCGGCCGAAGCATCACTCGAACGCACCAAGGCCATGCTGATGGTGCGCAAGCGTGAACTCGAGCGGGCCGAGGCGGCACTCATCGAGAGCAGTGGCAGCGGCGGCAATACATGTTGCATCGAAGTTCGGACGCCTGTCTCCGGCCGAATACTGCGGGTGCTGACGGAGAGCGAACAAGTCGTGCAGGCGGGAACGCCATTGCTTGAAATTGGCGATCCACGCGATATCGAAATCGTAGTTGATCTGCTCTCGCGCGATGCGGTGCAGATTAAACCGGGCGCACCAGCGGCAATCGAAAATTGGGGGGGCGAACCAATTGCCGCCAGAGTGTCCAGGGTCGACCCCTCGGCGGTAACTAAGGTCTCGGCGTTGGGAATTGAAGAACAGCGAGTGACAACTGTTCTCACACTGGCTGAGAGCGAAGCGAAACCCGAGGCGCTCGGGCACGGTTTTCGTGTCGTGGCGAAGATCATGCTTTGGAAAGGCGAAGGATTGATCGCGGTGCCGATCGGAGCACTTTTCAGGCGCGGCACCGACTGGGCAGTCTTTGTGACATCGGATGGCAAGGCCAGGCTCACCGTCCTTGAACTTGGCGTAAGCAACGGCGCGTTCGCCGAAGTGAAGTCCGGGCTGACGGAGGGCGATACGGTGGTGCTGCATCCATCCGACCAGGTGGCGGATGGCGCTGCTGTTTCGACGGAGCCCGGCAATTAGACCAAAGGGCGGTTTGCGGGAAGAGGCAGGCTTCGCTAGTGTTTGTGCGGCGCAAGACGAATGGATTGATATGACCGAGTTATCGCTGGCGGCAGGATTTCCCGGACTGACCCGGGCGGACTGGATGAAACGTGTGGACGCTGTGCTGAAAGGCGCCAGCTTCGAGGACAAGCTTGTTCGCACGACCTCCGACGGCATTCGCCTCGAACCGCTCTATGGCCAGATCGTCGGTCCACGCGCCGCGCGAGCCCACCAGACACCATGGACGCTGTTCCAGCGCGTCGATCACCCCGACACGGCCAAGGCCAATGCGCAGGCGCTTGATGATCTGGCGAATGGTGCAACGGGGTTGGTACTGGTTGCCGGCGATGCGGCCTCGGCACGCGGCTTCGGGATCGATGCATCGCAATTCTCCCGCATCCTGCACAGCGTTCACCTGCATGCCGTGGCTCTCAAAATCGAAGGCAGCGGATCACCGGCGCTGGCCGATCTCATTTCCAGCCAGCCAATCGATCCGGAGCGAATGGCAGTGAGCTTCGCAGTGACCAACGCCAAGGACGCCATGCATCTTTCGCAGCGTGGTTACGCTGGACCCTACATGGAGACCGATGGCCGGACATGGCATGAGCAAGGTGCAACGGAAGCCCAGGAACTCGGCGCCGTGCTGGCCGATGCCGTGGCCCGCTTGCGGTCCATGGATGACCTCAACGACGCTTATCTGGTGCGGTCGGTCAGCGTCACGCTCGCTGCAACCCAAGACATGTTTGCGTGCCTGGCAAAATTCCGTGCCATGCGCCTGCTCTGGGCCCGCGTGCTCGAAACCTCCGGCTTGCCGCAGGCGCCGCTGAAGCTGCATGCCGAGACGTCGTGGCGAATGATGGCGAAGCTTGATCCGCACAGCAACATCATCCGGGCCACGGCGGCGGTTTTCGGCGCGGCATTGGGCGGTGCGGATGCAATCTGTGTCCTGCCGTTTTCCCTGACCCAGGGATTGCCCAATGGTTTTGCCCGGCGCGTTGCCCGCAATGTGCAGACTGTCCTTGCCGAAGAGGCCAATCTCTGGCGCGTCGCCGATCCTGCATCAGGCGCCGGTCACATCGAAACTCTGACTCAAGGCTTGTGCGAGAAGGCGTGGGCAGTGTTCCAGCACGCCGAGGCCGGCCGCTGGCCGACACCCGATCCTTCCTCTATGGAAAGCCTGCCGCTGATCGGCAGCAGCGCCCATCGGTTGACGGCTGAACACGCCGCGGAAGTCGAGGCCCTGACATGAGCCGGTTGCCGGATTTCAGTGGCATTCCATTCTCCACATCCTCCGTAGACGGATGTTCTGGTCATGTGTGGACAACGCCCGAGGGGCTCGACGTCAAAAGTTCCTACGGACCCTCCGACATGCAGGGGATCGACTTCCTCAATACCTGGCCCGGTACGGCGCCGTTTCTGCGTGGCCCCTACCCCACCATGTACACAACCCAGCCATGGACCATCCGGCAATATGCTGGATTCTCAACGGCAGAAGACTCCAACGCCTTCTACCGCCGCAATCTCGCGGCCGGGCAGATGGGGCTATCGATCGCCTTCGATCTCGCCACGCATCGCGGTTATGATTCCGACCACCCGCGCGTCGCAGGCGATGTCGGCATGGCGGGTGTCGCCATCGATTCGATCTATGACATGCGAACACTCTTTGACGGCATTCCGCTCGACAAGATGAGCGTGTCGATGACCATGAACGGTGCCGTCCTGCCGATCATGGCGCTCTATATCGTGGCGGGCGAAGAACAAGGTGTTCCGCCCGAAAAACTCTCGGGCACGATTCAGAACGATATTCTCAAAGAGTTCATGGTGCGGAACACCTTCATCTATCCGCCCGCCGCCTCGATGAAGATCGTATCCGACATTTTCAAATACACATCCGAGCGGATGCCGAAGTTTAATTCGATCTCGATTTCCGGCTATCACATGCAGGAAGCGGGTGCGACCGCTGATCTTGAGCTCGCCTATACGCTGGCCGATGGGCTCGAGTATGCGCGGGCCGGCGTCGAGGCTGGTCTCGCCATCGACAAGTTCGCGCCAAGGCTGTCGTTCTTCTGGGCCATCGGCATGAACTTCTTCATGGAAGTGGCGAAGATGCGGGCGGCCCGCATGATCTGGGCCAAGCTCATCAAGCGTTTTGATCCGCAAGACGAGCGGTCATTATCACTTCGCACCCATTGCCAGACAAGTGGCTGGAGCCTCGCGGCGCAGGACGTCTTCAACAACGTGACGCGCACCTGCATTGAGGCGATGGCGGCGACGCAAGGCGGAACGCAATCGCTGCACACCAATTCGCTCGATGAGGCGCTGGCGCTTCCAACCGATTTTTCCGCACGCATCGCCCGCAACACGCAGTTGTTCCTGCAGCAGGAAGCCGGAACGACAAAGGTCATCGACCCTTGGGGCGGCAGCTATTTCGTCGAGCGCCTCACCGCCGACCTCGCCGCCAAGGCCTGGGCGCACATCGAAGAGATCGAGGCGATGGGCGGCATGTCCAAGGCCATCGAGGCGGGCATACCCAAGGCGCGGATCGAGGAAGCCGCCGCCCGCACCCAGGCGCGCATCGATGCCGGCGAGCAGACGGTCGTCGGCGTCAACAAGTATCAAGTTAAGGGTGACGCCAAGATTGATATTTTGAAAGTCGATACGTCCGCCGTGCGTACCCAACAGATCGACAAGCTGCGGCGCCTGAAAGCTGAGCGCGATGAGTCCCAGACACTGGCCATGCTGGCGAAGCTTTCGCACGTGGCGCGGACGGGCCAAGGAAATCTTCTGGCGGCGGCTGTCGATGCAGCGCGCGCCAAGGCGACCGTGGGCGAAATCTCGCTGGCCCTGGAAAAAGTTTGGAACCGCCATACGCCGATGATCCGCGCCATGAAAGGCGTCTATGCGGCGACGCCCAAGGACCAGCACAAGATCGAGCGGGTCCGGCAAGCCGTCGCCGCCTTCCGCGATGCCGATGGCCGGGCGCCCCGGCTACTCGTCGCCAAGGTCGGCCAGGACGGGCATGACCGTGGGCAGAAGGTCATCGCGTCGGCCTTCACCGACATGGGCTTTGATGTGAAGATCGGACCACTGTTCGCGACCCCGGAAGAAGTTGCCGCGATGGCCATCGAGGAAGGCGTTCACGCCGTGGGCGTCTCGACGCTGACCGCCGGGCATCTGGCCCTCGTTCCGCCGCTCAAGGCGGCGCTCGATCAGGCCAAACGCTCCGATATCATGATCGTCGTCGGCGGCGTCATCCCGCCGGAGGACGTTCAGACGCTGCTGGACATGGGGGTCGCCGCAATCTTTCCGCCCGGAACCGTCATTCCGGATGCCGCACTGGCGCTGCTCGACAAGCTGAGCTTACGCCTTGGTTACGCCCAGAAGGCGGCGGAGTAATAGCGGCTCAACCGGAGCCTCGCCGATGATCAGGTCTGTTATTGTGCTGGTGTTCGCCGCCTTGGCGCTCTGCGGCTGCGTGTTGCAATCGCGCACGCCGCTCTACGATGACAGTTCAGGCGAGCTGGTCCTGGGTCGAATACCTGGCGCCGCCCTGATGTCGAGTTGGAAGGATGGCGCGTGGGTGCGGGACAAGGATCCGGTCAGCATCGCCATCGTGGGTCAGCATTATGAAGCGCGTGCGGACGCCTCGACCATCGTGCTCACATTCGTAAAGTTACAGGCACCCTGGTTTATTCTGCAAGGTGTCGAAGGCAACAAGCCCGCCGTCTATATGCTGGCCGAAGTCAAGGGCCAAGCGGCAGAAATTCATCCGCTGGCTTGCAGCGATCTCAAGAAAAATCCGGAGCTGGCGAAATGGATTTCGCATGAGGGCGATGATTGCTTCATTCAAACTGGCGCTCCGTCGGCAAAGCTGTTCGGCAAGCTTGTGGAAAATCCGGGCGAGGCCTCATCGCGGCTCGCCATCGCCAACTGAAGACACCAGGGTGACGGAGCCTTAACATTCCCGTGACATGCAAAGCGGGCGCGGGTCTTGCTCAGGCCCTCGCAGGAGCGTGCCAGAATGACACTCAATCGCCGCATGATGATCGCTGCCGCAGGTTTCGTGGGCGGTGGAGGCTTGCCTGCCGTTGCGCAGTCAAAATCCAGCAAGATCAAAAACTTGCAGGCTGCTGTTGAGAAAGCGATTCAGGCCGATGGCGTGTTGGTCTTGCCTTCCGGCGACATCGTAACCGAAACCATCACCATCGATCGCGGCATCACCATCACGGGTATCGCTGGCCACAGCCGGCTGGTGTCAAACTCCGGTGAACCGATACTGCGGATCGCCACCAGAGAAGCCGTCAACATCAGCGGTGTGAGCTTTGCCGATGCAGGCAAAGGTGCCGCAGATCAGGCACTCGTCATGGCCGAAAACTCAGCTTTGCTGTCCATAGACAATTGCGACTTCAGCGACACGCAAGGAAGCGGACTGCAGCTTGAAGGCTGCGGCGGGCGCATCATCGGCAATCGATTGAGGAAGATCGAGCGCAGCGGCATCTTCTCGCGCGATGCACGAGGCCTGATCATTTCGCAGAACACCATCAGCGATATCGGCAACAACGCCATCCAGGTGTGGACGAGTGCAGCGGCCGAAGATGGCACGATCATTTCCAACAACCGCATCGCGCGCGTGGCTTACAGCGATGGTGGCACCGGGCAGAATGGCAATGGCATCATCATCTTCCGCGCTGGCAACGTCATCGTCGAAGGCAACCGCATCAGCGAGTGCGCCTTTACAGCGGTGCGCAACAATTCAGGCGCCAACTGCCACATCGTCAACAACAACATCTCGCGCATGGGCGAGGTGGCGATCTATTGCGAATTCGCCTTCGAGGGTGCCGTCGTCAGCGGCAACATCATCGAAGACACCGGGCTCGGCATTTCGATCACTAACTTGAATGACGGCGGGCGGCTGGCCACGGTTGCCAACAATGTGGTGCGGCGCTGCAAGGGACCGGGCAGCTTAAAGGAAACCAGCGGCACCGGCATTCACATCGAAGGCGACGCTGTGATCACCGGCAATGTTGTCGAGGATACGCGCGATAGTGGCCTGTCGCTCGGCTGGGGGCCACACTCGCGCACGCTGATGGCGACGGGAAACATCGTGCGCGGCGCCCGCATCGGAATCAGGTTCTCGATGACCAAGGGAGCCGATGTGGTGATGATCGCCAACAACCGGATTTCTGGCTCAAAAGAACTGAGCATTGCCGGCTACGATCATTGGGACGCCGTGACCGGAGACCTCGGCTTAGCCGGTGCGGAGATTCCACCCGGCATGCTGATCAAGGACAATCTCGTCAGCTGACGGCGAGAACCTGACCGACGCCGATCTGATTGCAGTTGCGCAAGTCGCGGTGGCGGAAACCGTCAAGCGCTGCCTTTTCTTCCGGCGTCCAGACATCAAGTCCGGCCAGCACTTGCGCCATGGCGACTTCACCGGCGCGGCCTGCGCCGTCGTCGCACTTGATGGCGATTCCCAGCCCGGCATGCGGGATGCATCCGCAGTGAACGCCTTCGGCGCCACCCTTGACGAAGACGCGCGGCACCGCCTGCATCAGTCTGGTGTCGAAGCCTTCTGTGCCGGACACCATGAAAGGATGAGCGCGAACCGCTGCGATGATGCGCTGACCGGCGGCATTGTCCGGCGCGCAGAGACGAGCGAATCCCAGCGCCATGTTACGGAGAGGGATGGCCCAGGTCGGCACCGAGCAGCCATCGACGCCCCAGGGCTGCTGCGCCAGATCGATATCGCAGATGGCGCCCATGGCGCGGGCGATTTCCTGCTGCACCGGGTGATCGGGCTTCACATAGTCCCTTGGGTCTACGCCCAGCTGCCGGGCCAGCGCCAGCATGCCGGCGTGCTTGCCGGAACAATTGTTGTGCACCGGCTGGCATTCCATGCCGTCTCGCGCCAGCACATGCGCGGCATGCCGGCTGTTCGGCCAATGGGCGCCGCATTCATAAAGGACCTCGTCGTTGCTGGCCTTCTTCAGCATCGAGCGGGCGACGCGCACATGCTCGGGCTCGCCAGAGTGCGAGGAACAGGCGAGCGCAATTTCCTCATCCGTGAACCCGAAGCGGTCGGCAGCCCCGCTGGCAATCACCGGCAGGCACTGGAAAGCCTTGATGGCTGAGCGCGGGTAGACGGCAGCGGCAATCGCCCCTTCGGCGGCCACCACATGGCCGTTCTGATCGACAACGCAATAGGCGCCGCGATGGCGGCTCTCGACAATGCCGCCACGGGTGACTTCGGCGATAACCGGATTCATCATTGCATGCGTTCCTTGTGCGGTGACCCTGCGAGATACCAGATGAAGGCAACGATCTGCGCCACCAGGAACACGCCAATCGCCCAGCTGTATCCATCCGGGCTGTAGCCGGAAGCGCTGGCCGGGAAAAGTCCAATTATGATTCCGACCAGATATTGCGTGGCAAAGGCGACGACGAACATCGAGAAATTGATGGTGGCATTGGCACGGCCCGCCAGGTCCTTGCCGATATGGGCGGCAAACCATGGAAAGGCCAGAACCGCCACCTGACCGAAGGCGGCAACCGCCAGCCAGGCCGGAAACATCAACGGGCCGATGCGGAAGACGATCAATGCCTGGGCGATGAAATAGATGATGTTGAAACCCAGCAACACCTGCACGGGGCCGATGCCTCGGCGGCCCAGCCGGTCGGCGATGATACCGACAGAGAGGATGCCAACCATGAAGGCCAGCGCCATGAACAGTAGATGGCGGGCCACTTCTTCGCGCGAAAGGCCCATGACGTCGCGCAACCACGGGCCTGCCCACAGTGTCTGGATGCCGATCTGGACGCCCGAGGTGAAGCCTAAGAGCGGTGCCACTCGCCAGAACAGCGGACGCCTGATAATCGCCAGCATCTGGCCGAATTGCTGGCGTAGCGGTGCCGGTGCGCCGACTGTGTCATTGCGGGGCGCCACCGCCAGAATGAAAATCACCGCCAGCATAATGACGCCGGCGAACACCGCGAAGGTGCTTCGCCAGCCGATCAGGCTCACCAGATATTCGGTGGGCTCGGTGGCGACAACGACGCCCAGGGCTCCGACCGCCATGATGGCGGTATTGGCAAGCGCGCGGCGCTCGATCGGCACCCAGGTGGCGGACGACTTGTAGCTCGCCATCAGCCCGGCCGAAAACCCGAGGCCGATGACGGCGCGGGCCGCGAACAAGCCGATGAAACCCGGTGCGAAGGCAAAGGTGAGGCAGCCCAGCGCCGCCACGCTGAGCAGTCCTGCCTGGACCTTCCGTGGGCCGTAGCGGTCAAGCAGCACACCCAAGGGCAATTGAAACAGGGCGAAGGCACCGAGATAGGCGGCAGTCAGCAATCCCAGTTGGCCGGGCGAGAGCCCCACATCCTTCACCAGGTCGGGTGCTACCACGGCATTTACCGCCCGCAGCAGGTAGGACATGAAATAGCCCGAGGCAAAGGGCAGCAGGGCCGTGAAAATAATCCGTTGGGGTGTCATCACTGCAACAATTTCTTCGTAAACTTGGCCTAGAGGATTGCTGTCGAAAAAGCGACCTTGCGATTTGCGTGGCAGCCATTATATGCGCGCGTTCCGAATGCCAATTTTTCCTTGGGATTAACCTTCGATGATCCGACGTGCCCTTGCCTTCCAGCATATGGACGATGAGCCGCCCGGCCTTTACGGCGACTTCCTGCGCGAGCAGGGAGCGGACCTTGACGTCATCATGTTGCACCGGGGTGAGGCTATTCCAGCGCTCGCCCCTTATGATTTTCTGCTGGTCATGGGCGGCGCCATGGATGTGTGGGAAGCCGAAGCGCACCCGTGGCTGAAGGACGAGACGGCGGCAATCCGCGAATGGACGTATCACCGCAACCGCCCCTTCCTCGGCATCTGCCTCGGCCTGCAGCTTTTGGCCTTGGCGCTTGAAGGTGAAGTCGGATTGGCAACCGAGGCGGAGGTTGGGTTCGGCAAGGTTAACCTGATCGGCAACGGCCACCCGTTGACACGCGGGCTGCAGCCCTCACTCCGGGTGATGCAATGGCACCACGCGGAGGTGACGCGCGTGCCGGATGGCGCCGAGGTTCTGGCGTCGTCCGATACCACCGCTGTCCAGATCATGGCGGTGGGCGACAACATTCTGGCCACCCAGTTTCATTCCGAACTGAAACCGTCGCTGATCGAACGCTGGGCGCATATTCCGCAGTATCTCGAATGGCTCGATACAGCGATGGGACCCAATGCCTATGAGCGCGTGCTGGCCGAATCGCACCTGTTGATGCCCAAGGTCGAACACATGGGCCGCGTCATGTTCGAGAACCTGACCACCAACCGCAAGACCATCCGCGTGGCAGCTTAACGTAAGCCGTCCTCGCCTTTTATTTCCGAGACCTTCAAGCCACCAACGCGCGGCAAGGGCCTGCCGCCAGTGGTCACCGCAACGGCGACGACAATCTCGTTCGCGCGCGGCGCATCACTGACGCGGACTTCCATGCCGTCGAAATGGCTGCGGACGAAGGCGGCGTCCTTGTGGCCCAATGGAATGTCGAGCACCACACCCATGCCGCCACGTTTCTTCGACGACGGGATCAGCGCAGCACCCTTGCCGAGCACTTTGCGAAACGGTGCCCCAAGCTTGGGGTGGAGGATGGCGGCGGCGTGTTCAAGCTCGCCATTCTCACCCACGGCGGCGGCCTTGCCATAGCTCTGGACGTCTCCTCCGAGGATGCCCAATGCGGCCACCGCGCGCGCTGCCAGAAGGCCACCCAGTTCCTCTCCAATATCGATGAGGGCGCTCAGATCCTCCTGATATGTCCCCGCGAAGGGATTGGCGATCACGGCGACGGCGGCGGCCCGGCGTACTGGAGGTGATACCTCCTGCCCCTGCTCGCTCAAGGTTTCGTCGACGACCGTGAGCAGTTTGCGAATCTGGGCTTTCATCTCAGGCCGTCCCCTGCCTTGATGTCACTCGCTTCAAGACCGCCCACCCGGGCATGGACCCGGGGACCAGTAGTCATCACCAGCACCACCACCATTTCACCGGCACGTGGCGCGTCCGTTACGCCCACCTCAATCGCGTCGAAGTGGCTGCGCACGTAGGACGCATTGACATGGGTCACCGGCACATCAAGCCTGGTTCCAGGTCCTCCCACCTTCTTGGTTGAAGGCACAATGGCCTTGGCGCCGCCCAGCACATCGCGCATGGCATAGCCGCCCGGCGCATGCCACAGCGCCGCATGTTCCACCTCGCCCGCCTCGCCAACAATGGCCCCCTTGCCATAGCCTTCGATCGACTTGGGCTCACACCCGAGCGCCGCCAGCAGCTTTTGCGCCATGGCAAGGCCCAGCGGCTTCAGGTCGTCCATGAAGGGCTGAATGTTGTCGTGGTATGATCCGGCAAAGGGATTTTCGATGACCGCCAGAACCGCGCCCCGGCGGTATGGCGTTGTGGCAACGGGGCCGCCCTCATGGAAGATGTCCTCAACGGAGACGAGGAATTTCCTGACCTTCACGTCCGGCATTGCTGTTGAGCCTCCTTGGCTGGTTGATCAGGACATCGCCGACAGTGCGGGTTTCACCGGCCAGGTGCAGCGCGCAGGCGATGATGGTTGCGTTCGCCACCAAGCCTTGCGCGAAGGCGGCACCGCGATCAAGTGCCTTGGCGACTTCAGTTGGCGAAAGTGGCCCGACATCCCGCGTCACAAGGCGCTTGCCCAGATCGCTGTCGGGTTGAATCTCATTTGCGGGCACGCGGAATATCGCCGGGTGACCGGGTAGATCGACGGCGTTGGCAATCAGCGTCGCGGCGGCATCAGCCGCACTTGCGGTCACCGCCAGAACCGTCACGGCATCGGCGATCCCTAGCGAAAAGCTGCGGCCGTGCCAACCGCTGGTGGCGATGCCGCGCACTGCGTCGGTCCAGTCGATATGCGCCTTTGAGAAGAGCGAGGGATTGTCGGGCCGGTCGACGAGGCCGACGTCGTAATCTGTCCAAGGCCCCAAGTGAATGGCGATGTCGCCACCATTGTTGACATGGGCGCGCTCGACAGCCGCAACCGTCACCATGGCATAAAGCACCTCTTCGGCAACCGAGCCCGCAACCGCCGCCATGGGAGTAATGAAATTATCGCGCGCCAGATCGACCGTTGCCCGCCACATGCGGCGCGCCACTTGACCCTCTGGCTGAAACCTCGCGGGCTGACGCAACAGCGGCAGTTCGGTGCAGAGTTCATCAAGCACCGTCGAAAAGCGGATGCGCGCCACATCGAAGGCACGGGCAACATGCCGGGGATCGCCGTCGGCGCCGATGATCAGATCAATCGGCCCATCCTGCAGATGCAGGCGCTTACCGTCTTCCAGCATGCGTTCCTGCATACGGGCCATCACGAGCGCTCCAGCGGCCAGGGATTGCCTTCCACAACCGGGATACGCGATTGGCCCTGAAAGGCGGCGATCTCGTCAAGCCGCCTGACCTGATCCATGTGGCCGCCCAGCGCCTGATAATCCGCACGCGTCATGGTGAATTCGATGGGGGCGACCAGCGCCGGGGTCGGC
>JANLTS010000462.1:0-3077 GCA_031363045.1 Hyphomicrobiales bacterium | reverse complement strand
CACCATCTTCGCGGCATCGCCAAGCTTCATGTCGTTTCGGGCCACGCGATCGAGAATGGGCTTGCCGTATTTATGTTCACCAATCTGGAAGAATGGCGTATCGGGTGTCGCCTCGATGAAATTGCCGGCCGAATAGACTTGGAAGAGGCGTGGGCTTTCCTTGCCGATCTGTCCGGCGAAAATGAAACTCGCGGCATAGGCATCGCTGCCCGCCGAAAGCGATTCGCCATCGACGCGCTTCACCTCGCGGATGGTCCTGCCCACCAGCCGCGCCGCCTGGAACATCGTCTTGGCGGCAAACAAATTGGTGGCTGCACTTTTAGCCTTCTTTTCAAGTGTGCCCTCGGTCAGCGACGAGACAACCGCCTGGGTGACGGCGAGATTGCCGGCCGTCAACAGCACAAAGACGCGATCACCGGGCTTTGACCAGGTGTGGAGTTTCTTGAATTTGCCGACATTGTCGACGCCCGCATTGGTGCGGGTATCGGCGGCCATGACCAGGCCTTCGTCAAGCAACATTCCCACGCAATATGTCATTCCGAAGTGCCCCGGCGGATTCGTATGTCTTGGCTATTGTTGGGCGATCTCGACGCGGACTTCAACCCTCATCCGCTCCATGGCGCCGCCGCGCCTGGAACCCCGGATTGGCGTGACGCCCGCTGCATCGATGCCGGCGGCCACCCGCACATAATTGTCCGTCGGGCAGGTGTTGTTGGCGGGATCGAACCCGACCCAGCCAAGATCCGGCACCAGAACCTCGGCCCAGGCATGGGCGGCGGTCGATGACGCCCCCATGCCAGTGACCAGATAGCCGGTGACATAGCGCGCCGGGATGCCGGCACCGCGCGCGGCGGCAATGAGGATATGCGCATGGTCCTGGCAGACGCCCCTGGCATCGTCAAAGGCCTCGGCTGCCGTGGTGTGGGCGCCGGTGGCCCCGAGCTCATAGGCGACCTTCATGTGGATCTCGTTCATCAGCCCATGCAAGCCCTGCAGTGACGGCCTTCCGCCCAGATGCCGGTTGGCCAGCGCGCCAATGGCGGCATTGGCAGTGGTGAACTTGGTGAGCCGCAGGAAGATGGCATCGGGTGCCGGTGAATAGAGACCACGCACCACGCCTGCCGCATCGGTGCAGTCGATCACCCCTTCGGCGATGATGCTCACCGGCCCGGTGATCTTCTGGAACGTCAGCATGTGGACGCGATTACCAAAGCCATCCGTGTAGTTCAGCGCCTTCTCGATTCCCGGTGCTGTGATGGCCCAGCTCACGGTCTTCTGCGTCGCGAAGTCAATCGGCCACAGGTAGAGCCGCTGCGCCGAGTAGGCGAGGGGCATGTCGTAATCATATTCGGTTTCGTGGCGGATGAAGAGGCGCATGTGAATTCAGGGGAAGTTGTAGTTCTTGGCGATTGACTGCGACAGCGCCGCGTTCGCCGTGATGAAATCCTGCAAAAATTCATGCAGGCCTGATTGGAAAATTTGCTCCATGTTCCCAGTCTTCAATCGCTGATAGGTCTCTTGCGCGAGATCGTGGCAATCATAGCTCTTGCCATAAAGCTGCCCCAGGCCATCGAGCGCCATGTTGATCCAGTAATAGGTGAAGACCAGCGAGCGCGGCATCTCTTCCTTGAGGATGAGGAATTCGGCGATCATCCATGGCCGGTATTTGCTGTCGCGGTAGAACCAGCGGTAGGAACGATGCGCCGAAACCGAACGCAGGATCTGCGCCCATTGCTGCATGTCGAGGTCGCTGCCGACATCGGTGGCCTTGGGCAACAGAATGAAATATTTGACGTCGAGAATACGTGCCGTGTTGTCGGCCCGCTCCATGAAATTGCCGAGCTGGCTGAAGTAGTAGGTATCGTTGCGCAGCATGGTGCCGAGCAGCGCGCCGCGAAACGACATCACACGTTGCTTGATCCAGTCGAGGAACACCGGCAGCCGGTCCGCTGTCATGCTCGAGGGCTTCACCTGCGCCAACTCGTTCCAGGTGGAGTTGATGCTCTCCCACACGTCGCGGGTGAGCGCTGTGCGCACTGCACGGCCATTGTTGCGCGCCGTCTTGATCGAGGCGCGGATGGAGGACGGATTGTCCTCGTCGAAAATCAGGAACTGGATGACCTTGGCGGCGGTGATGTCTGCGTGCTTTTCTTCGTAGGTGATGTCGCAGGCCGCACTTTGCAGCGTCGAGCGCCATTCGTCACGGTGGCCTTCGACGGCACCGGGCATCAACGAGATGCGGTAGCCGACTTCAAGCAGGCGCGCCATGTTCTCGGCCCGCTCCATGTAGCGCGACATCCAGTAAAGGGCTGAGGCGGTGCGTCCGAGCATCAATCCTCCAACACCCAAGTGTCTTTGGTGCCGCCGCCCTGGCTGGAATTCACCACCAGCGATCCCTTCTTCAATGCCACGCGCGTCAGGCCGCCCGGCGTGATGCGGACTGTGTCACCCGACAGCACGTAGGGGCGAAGATCAACATGGCGCGGCGCCACGCCGGACTTGGTGAAGGTTGGAACCGACGATAGAGCCAGCGTCGGCTGGGCAATGTAATTCTTTGGCCGGGCCTTCAGTCTGTGCCGGAACTCCTCGATTTCCTTCCGCGATGAAGTGGGGCCAACAAGCATGCCATAACCGCCGGAGCCATGAACCTCCTTCACCACCAATTCAGGGAGGTGATCGAGCACATAGTTCAAGTCTTTTGGATCGCCGCAGCGCCAGGTCTGGACGTTCTTCAGCAGCGGCTTCTCGCCGGTGTAGAATTCGATGACATCTGGGATGTAGGTGTAAATCGCCTTGTCGTCGGCAATGCCGGTGCCGGGGGCATTGACCAGTGTCACGCGGCCGGCGCGATAGAGATCGAAAATGCCGGGAACGCCGATGGCCGAATCCGGCCGGAAGGTGAGGGGATCGAGAAAGGCATCATCGATGCGGCGGTAGACGACATCGACACGTTTCGGCTCTTGCGTCGTTCGCATGTAGAGATAGCCGTCAGAGACGAACAGGTCATTGCCCTCGCACAGCTCGACGCCCATTTCATCGGCCAGGAAGGCATGTTCAAAAAAGGCCGAGTTGTGGAT
>JANLTS010000461.1:0-2136 GCA_031363045.1 Hyphomicrobiales bacterium | reverse complement strand
TGCCGAAGGCAAGCGGCTGGCGGCGATCAATTGCACTCCGTGTCACAACATCGCGGCGGTGGGCGCAAGCCCGCTGGCCGAAGCACCGCCGTTCCGCGACATTTCCAAGAACTATGACCGCATCGAACTGATCGACGGCTTCATGGAGGGGCTCGCGGTTCGCCATCCGCTGATGCCGGATTGGGACGTGACCGAGCCGCAGGCAAACGAACTCGCAGCCTTCATCATGAGTCTGGGGGATGGCCCCAAGGCGGGTGACAGTGCCATCATCGCCGGGCATGACCTGCTGCGCCGCAATTGTGCCAGCTGCCACGCCATCGATGCCACGAGCTCCAGTCCTGAACCCAAGGCACCGCCGTTTCGCGACGTCGTCACGCGCTATGATCCTTCGACCCTTGAAGAAGCCCTCGCCGAGGGCATTGTCACTGGCCATGACAAGATGCCGGAATTCGTGTTCGAGCCCGAGCAGATATCGGCAATCATCGCCTATCTCCACTCGCTGAAGTAAACGCCCGGTCTTCCGGCGTGGCGGCAGGTGTGCGAGACTCCGCGTTGGTTGTGAGTCGGAGAGGCCTGATGAAATTGGCACGTGTGTTGGCGGCGGGACTGGCGCTGTGGTTTTCGGCATCGGTCGCCGTGGCAAGCGACTTCACCCGGGCGACCGCCCATTATCGCAGCGGGAAATACCAGCAGGCTCTCGAGATCCTGCAACCGCTCGCAGCTTCGGGCGATGTTTATGCCCAGTATACAATCGGCGTCATGTATGACGATGGACGAGGTTTGCCGAAAAATCTCAAGCTTGCCCATCGCTGGTATCTCAGGGCGGCGCGCAACGGGCTGGCGGATGCGCAATTCATGGCCGGCATGTTTTATGCGGTGGGGCGTGGGCGGCCGCAGGAGGTGGTCCGGGCCTATGTCTGGCTCGACCTTGCAGCGGCGGGCGCATTTCCGCGCGCCGAGCGCGCCCGTGACCAGGAAATGGGCGAGATGACGCCTAGCGAATTGCACCGGGCTCAAGCCATGGCAGTGAAAATGCAGCGCCAGCAGCCGCGACAGAGCAATTGCCGGGGCCGCTCTTGTGTCCACCCAAGCTGGATCGACAGCCCACGTTATGGATTGTTCGAGTTCAAGTGATAGCGGATTAGCGCCGGATGGGACGCACCAATCTGGTGAATGCCAGCATTTGCTGGTAGCGGGGGTGACCCCAATCGCCGATGAAGTCGTAGCTCCAGCCGTCGAGGTCCGCAACCGCGGCAGCAACAGCCTGGCTAGACGTGTGGAATGGGTCCATGTCCGGCCTGGTCATTACACCGCTACGCTGACGGAACGGCTGGTCAGCAACATCACCAGGCGCAATGAAGACAGTGCAGAAGAATTTTCCGTGGCGGCGGAAATACGGGCCGATGGCATTCAGGCAGGCAACCAGACTGTTCAACGGCAGATGGGTAAAGACACTTTGGGCGATGCCAAAGTCAAAACGCCGGTCGAACATTGCAATGTCGAAGTCCAGGCTGACACCATAGTTTTCGGTTGGAAACCGCACATCGAGCCCAGCAGGGACGATTTCGCGCTCATAGCCCGCCTCAAGGATCGTGAAATTGATATCAGTGGCAAAATACTGCCCCGGATCGAGGTAAGGGATGAGCTTTACACCGGCGCGAAAGCAGCCCGCACCAATGTCGATGACCCGATGGCCGGGCATCAATCCCTGCGACTTCAGAAACTCCAGCTGCAGTGGCCCCAGCTCTTCCCAGGATCCGCCGATGAATTCGCGGTGCTTGCCCGCTGCCACCGCTGTCGCAACGGCCTCATCGGACTCGAAGTAGCTGTTGAGTGCCGTCATGTGAATTCCCGCATGGCGATGGTCTTCCTTTGACCCACGCGCGTTGGGTCCCCGCAGATCGAACAGCGCTGGAAGCAATTTCGACCCCCGGCGTGTTAAACGCAAACGACCGGAGAATACTCCGGCCGTCTGACTGCTTGCAAGACCAGCCGTTAGAGCGTCGCGCTGTCAGGTTGAATCGAATTGGGATTCGCAAATCAGTTGCGATGTGATTCAAGGTTTGCGGAGGTGATTTGCCATGCCGCACCCTTTGTCGAACGATCTGCGTGAGCGTGTTGTTGCGTTTGTCGAAG
>JANLTS010000460.1:0-17745 GCA_031363045.1 Hyphomicrobiales bacterium | reverse complement strand
CTTCGACAAACGCAACAACACGCTCACGCAGATCGTTCGACAAAGGGTGCGGCATGGCAAATCACCTCCGCAAACCTTGAATCACATCGCAACTGATTTGCGAATCCCAATTCGATTCAACCTGACAGCGCGACGCTCTAGGAATCGATCTTCCGCGCCATGCACAGCACCGAGTTTACCTCATAGCCCAGCGTTTCGTAGAAACCCTTCACCGCCTCGTTCTCGGTCCGCACCAGCAATGTCACTTTCCATACGCCGAGCGCCCGGAGCCAGGCTTCCGCTGCCTTGACCGCCTGTTTGCCAAGCCCCTGGCGCCGCAATTCTGGTGCCACGCCCACGTAATACAGCATGCCGCGATGGCCATCGTGGCCGGTCATCACGCTGGCGATGATTGCGCCATCGCGCTCCAGCACCAGCACAGTCGAATTGGTGTTGTCCCGCGCGAAGGCAATGTCCTTGTACGGATCATTCCACGGACGAATGAGCCCGCATTGCCGCCACAGCTCTACGACCGCCTCGACGTCGCGGTCCTCGATCTCGCGGAACCCGCTCATTCCGGCAGCACCCGGCCGGGATTGAGGATGTTGTTGGGATCGTAGAGCCGCTTCAGGCCACGCATCATCTCGTATTCGACCGCTGACTTGATATGCACCATGTGATGCGCCTTCAACCGTCCGATGCCGTGTTCGGCGCTGATCGATCCGCCGAGTTTCATCACCACCTCGAACACCACATCGTTCATGGCGTTCCACGTGTCGAGAAACGCCGCCTTGTCCATACCCACCGGCTGCGACACGTTATAGTGGATGTTACCATCACCCAGATGCCCGAAGGACACGAAGCGCGCGCCCGGCATCATGGCGGTGACGGCGGCATCGGCTTCCTGAAGGAACTGCGGCACCTTCGATACCGGCACAGAAATATCATGCTTGATCGATCCGCCTTCGGGCTTTTGCGCTTCCGAGATCAACTCACGCAACGCCCATAACTCAACCCGCTGGGCTTCCGACTGGGCAACCGCCGCATCATCAATCAGCCCCTTGTTCATCGCCGCCTCAAGCAGCGCCGCCATGCCGCCCGGAAGCGGATCGGCAATTTCGGTCAGCACATACCATGGCGAGGATTGTGAGAATGGATTGCGGGTACTGAAGTGGCGGATGGTGAATTGCAGCGCCAGATCGGCGATGATCTCGAAGGCGACGACGCGGTTGCCGCTCATCGCCTTGGCCAGCGACAGGAGATCGACCGCCGCCTGCGGATCGGCAATGGCAATGAACGCGGTCTCATATGTTTTGGGCTTCGGATAGAGCTTCAACACCGCTGCGGTGATAATGCCAAGTGTACCCTCGGCGCCAATGAAGATGTTGCGCAGGTCATAACCGGTATTGTCCTTGCGCAGCCTTTTCAGGCCATTCCAGATGCGCCCGTCGGCCAGCACAACTTCAAGCCCCAGGCACAGGTCGCGCGCATTGCCATAGGCGATGACATTCAGTCCGCCAGCATTGGTCGAGAGATTGCCGCCAATGCGGCATGATCCCTCAGATGCAAGGCTCAATGGAAACAGCCGGTCGATACTCTCCGCCGCTTCCTGCACTGATTTGAGCACAGCACCCGCCTCGACAGTGATGGTGTTGTCGTCGGGATCGGCATCGACAATCCGCGTCATGCGGTCGAGCGACAGCACCACCTCGGTGCCGTCATCAGTTGCTGTCTGCCCGCCGCACAAGCCAGTGTTGCCAGATTGCGGCACGATGGCCGTGCCTGTCGCATTGGCCAGCGCCATAATGCGCGAGACCTCTTGCGTCGAACCGGGCCGCAGCACCAGGGGTGAGCGGCCATGCCAGATCTGCCGCCACTCCCGCATGTAGCCATCCATGGCCACGGCATTACGGATCGCGTTCTTGTCGCCAACAATAGCCGCAAGTTTCGCCAGCGTGTCTTCTGACGGTCTCTGCCTCATGCCAAATCCCGAGGTGCTGCGGCGCGTTGCAGCCGGTCGTTGATGGCCTCGCCAAGGCCGTGATGCGGAATGGGTGCCACGGCGATGCCGCTCACACCCGTGGCATCGATTTCATGCAGCAGCCGGAAGAGGCTGGCGGCAGCTTCCACTAGATCACCACTGGCCGACAGCGTATAGGGGCCAAGAGCATGCAGCGGGCCAAAGCCGAGATAGGCTTCGCCGTCCCGCGCTACCGTCGCGTTCAGTCGCAACTCGGCATGTGGCGCATAGTGGCTCAGCAATTGTCCCGGCGCATGCGGCCGCTCGGAATGAGTTTCGACGGCAAGCGCATGCCCCAGCACATTTTCAATCTCGGCGCGCGTGATGCCGCCATGGCGCAGCAGCTTTGGTCCGTCTTCGAGGAAACTCACGACACTCGATTCGACGCCCACCTTGCAACGCCCGCCATCAAGAATCGCCGCCACCTTGTCGCGCAGATGCTTTCTCACATGCTCAGCCGTCGTCGGGCTGATCTTGCCGGATGGATTTGCACTGGGCGCCACCACCGGGCGCTTGATCGCACGCAGCAGCTCCAGCGCCACATTGTGGACCGGCACGCGAATGGCAATCGACGGCAATCCGGCACTCGCCAGCAGCGACACTTGGCAAGAAGCTTGGCGCGGCACCACCAGACTTAACGGCCCCGGCCAGAAGGCCAGCGCCAGTTTGCGCGCCTCCGCACTGAACTCACCCAGGGCAAACGCCGCATCAGCATCCGCCACATGCACGATCAGCGGATTGAAGGCCGGCCTGCCCTTGGCGGCATAGACTTTGGCCACGGCCGTGTCGTTCGCCGCATCCGCTCCCAGCCCATAAACCGTCTCGGTCGGGAAGGCGACGAGCTGGCCCTCGAGCAGTGCGGCGGCAGCAGCCGGGATGTCGTTTTGAATGGGCATACAGGGCTCTATAGCAGTCAACTTCCGAAGCGGCTAGAACGGCGCCATGACCACATTGCTCTTCTCCCATGCCGCCTCGCTTCAACATGAAACCCCACCCGGCCACCCGGAACGTGTTGACCGCATCAAAGCCGTCAACCAGGTGCTGGCGTCTGCGCATTTCAAGGACTTGCTCCGCCGCGAAGCACCACTTGGCCGCGACGAGGACATCCTGCGCGCCCATGCCTATGAACATCTGGAGCGGGTGAAGGCACTGTCCCCGGTTGAAGGTTTCGAATATCTCGATCCTGATACGGCGATGTCGCCGGGAACGTTGGAAGCGGCTCTCCGTGCCGTGGGCGCGGCTACTTCGGCGGTCGATGCGGTATTCCAGGGTGAGGCCGACAATGCCTTCTGCGCGCTCCGCCCGCCCGGCCATCATGCCGAGCACCGCCGCGCCATGGGCTTCTGCTTCTTCAATCAAGTTGCAGTCGCCGCGCACTACGCGCGTGAGCATTATGATGCCGAGCGGGTGGCGGTCGTCGATTTCGATGTTCACCATGGCAATGGCACGCAGGATATTTTCTGGTCCGATCCCGATCTCTTCTATGGCTCCACCCATCAGATGCCGCTTTATCCCGGCACTGGTGCTGTTCAGGAGACGGGTGTCGGCAATATCTTCAACGCACCGCTGCGCGCCAGCGATGGCAGCGCCCAGTTCCGCGAGGCGATGACCTCGGTCATCCTGCCGGCGCTTGACGTCTTCACCCCCGATCTGGTCATCATTTCGGCCGGCTTCGATGCTCATCACCGCGATCCATTGGGCAGCCTGCAACTGACTGAGGAAGACTTTGCCTGGGTCACGTTGAAATTGATGGAAGCCGCCGAAATCCATTGCGGCGGCCGCATTGTCTCGGTGCTGGAAGGCGGCTAACCTGCAAGGCTTGGGCGCTTCGACCGGCAGTCACGTGCAGGCGCTGATGCGCGGCAATGCTGGTATTAAGCCTGAAGACTTGGACGAAAACGAGGACGATTTCTGATGGCCGATCATTCCGACATCGTGGGGCTGCCCTTCGAGAAGGCACTGGCCGAACTCGAGCAGATCGTCACCAGGCTCGAATCCGGCAAGGTCGATCTTGAGCAGTCGATCGCCATCTATGAGCGCGGTGAAGCGCTGAAGAAACATTGCGAGCTGCTGCTGAAGGATGCCGAGGCGCGTATCGAGAAAATCACCCTGAAGCCCGATGGCACGCCGTCCGGCACCGCCCCCCTGGATGTCGAATAGACAGCGTCTCGACGAAGCCCTCGTGACGCGCGGGCTTTACCCATCGCGGTCCCGCGCGCGTGATGCCGTGCTGCGCGGCACCGTGCATATCAACGGCGAAATCGCCACAAAGCCTGCCCAGATGATTTCGGGAGATGCCGCGATCACCTTGTCCGACGAGGCCCAGCCCTACGTCTCGCGCGCCGCACTGAAACTGAAACATGCGCTGCGGCATTTCGGAATATCAGCGAGAGGCTCTAACGCTCTCGACATCGGTGCCTCCACCGGCGGCTTCACCCAGGTGCTGCTGGAGGAAGGTGCCTCTCACGTCATTGCCATTGACGTCGGCCATGGCCAGATGATGATCGAGGACAAGCGCTTAACCCTGATCGAAGGTCTCAACGCCCGCGATCTCGCGAAGCAGCATCTCGCCTATCGCATCGATCTTGTCGTCTGTGATGTCAGCTTCATCTCGCTGCAACTCGCTCTGCCGCCGGCCCTTGCACTGGCGGAGGAGGGAGCCCATCTGGTGGCGCTGATCAAGCCGCAATTCGAAGTCGGCCGCGACGGCCTCGGCAAGGGCGGCCTGGTAACTGACGAGGCAAGCCACGTGCGCGTCTGCGCCGAAATCGCCGATCTCCTGCAACGCCACGGTTGGATTGTTCTAGGCCTCGCACCCTCGCCCCTCGCAGGCGGCGACGGCAACCGCGAATTCCTTATCGCCGCCCGCAATGCCAAGTCTCTGATCCGTTTAGACTGAGGCGTAACCGGCATCCTTTGATACGGTAACCTATGACTATGTGATCGGTGGTGCCGGTTCTGCGGGCTGCGCTCTCGCCAACCGTCTCTCTGCTCAAAAAGATGTGACCGTGTGCCTGCTCGAAGCTGGCCCTGCGGCCAGTGCGCTCAGTCCGCATGCCGGCGGCCTTGAACCTTCCAATCGAAAGCAAGATCTTCAGTTGGCGCGACGAGAGCAAATGGGAATCGCATTTGAACAACCGGCGCTTGGGGTAATAGGTCCCATCTCCCGAAAAGTAGGATCTGGCACCTGGCTTTCCGAGAATGCCGCACAGTTCACCGAACGTATCGACGCGGACATTGATATCAATGCGCCGCACACTCACTCGTTCATCGAAACGATTGACGTCCGCCTCGTACTTGAACCTGGCGTAGCGGCCCTTGCGGCACGGCATGTCACCGAGGTTCACATCAAGCTTTTAAATCAGGCTTTGGATGCCATCCTGATGCCCCGCAGCTGGATTGATTTCAAGTCGAGAATCTACCAGTTTTCACGGGCCTGTTAAGTGGCGTCTGGCAATCGATTTCTCCTGCGGACTTTCGATCAGATCATCAAGGCGTTTGCAGAACACATGCTTGATGGGATCCGCGAGAACGGCGAGGTCGCGGAGATTATCCGCAACCATGCCCATGAGCAGCTTGCACAGATTTTCCGTGCCATCGCCGATGGTGACGAACTCCGGGCTGAAACGGAGACCCGCAACGATTTGGTGGCGATTGCCGCTTCTTCTGGTACTGGCTGATAGGTCCGTCTAAGCAGGAAACACAGTCGAGGCAGTCGCCGGAGTTTGCGCTCAAGTTTGGAGTGCCGAGCCCAGGTGCATCGCGCAGAGGGGAGTTTAGAAATGGCAGAGAAAATCAGATGGGGCATTCTGGCAACGGGTTGGATTGCCGACTTGTTCGTGAAGGACTTGTTGCTGACCGGGCATAGCGTTACGGCAGTGGGCTCACGCAGCGAAGAAAGCGCCATGCGGTTTGCCAGGGAGTTCGGCATCGCAAATGCCCACGGCAGCTATGCGGCGCTGGCGGCCGATCCGAATGTGGACGTGATCTATATCGCCACGCCACATCCCCATCATGTGGCAGCGGCCAGAATGGCGCTCAACGCCGGCAAGCATATCCTTGTCGAGAAACCCTTCACCATCAACGCCCGTGAAGCGGCAGAGATTGTCGCGCTTGCCAGGGCCAAGAATCTGGTGGTGCTTGAGGCGATGTGGACGCGGTTCCTGCCGCACATGCGCCGCATCCGCGAGATCATTGCTGCTGGGGCAATTGGAGATATACGCTCGCTGATTGCCGACCATACGCAGAAATTGCCGGAAGACCCGAAGCACCGGCTGAACGATCTGGCGCTGGGGGGCGGGGCGTTGCTGGATTTGGGGATCTATCCGATTTCATTCGCGTGGGACATTCTGGGCAAGCCCGCCACTATCAAGGCCTCCGCCACGTTCAAAGCCACCGGGGCGGATGCGCAGGTGGCAACGATCTTCCATTATGCATCAGGTGCCATTGCCACGACCCTGTCGTCCAGCGACAGCGCCGGTGCGAACCGGGCATGCATTGCCGGGACCAAGGGGCGGATCGAGATTGACCATGTCTGGTATTCCCCCACCACCTTCCGGGTCTACGATAATTCCAATGCGGTAATCGAGACATTTGATGGGGCCGTTGAGGGGCGGGGCATGCAGTTCCAGGCGGACGAGGCCGAGCGCTTGATTGCCCTAGGCGTGACCGCTGGCGAAATCATGCAGACGCTCGATGAAGTGCGCGCGCAGATTGGGTTGAAGTATCCAGGCGAGTAGGTTCCCAAGCCCGCTGCGGGTTGCCGCAAATCTTCGCAGCGAATCGTGGAACAGCGGGTGAGGCTCGGCGCCCCTTATGTAACAGTTTTAAAAGAATGTGCTGCGGTGGAACCGCGATTGTCTGTACAAGGTTCGGATGCTGATCCGATACGGCTACGAAATGACACTGACCTGTGCGCAGCCAACGGCGCTGGTGTGTCTGTTGTCAGTCCATGAAGACCGCATCGCTGATATCAGAGCGCCTGAGACCATCGTCACATCACCGGCGGTGCCGGTGTCGATGTACTACGATCTCTTCGGCAACCGTTGCCGGCGGCTTGTTGCACCAGCCGGTGACTTGACGATCAGGGGAGATGCCGTGATCGAGGATGACGGAAAACCGGATGCGGTCATCGCCGAGGCCCGGGAAATTCCGGTGCCGGACCTGCCGGATGAATGCCTCGGCTACCTGATGGGCAGCCGTTACTGCGAAACGGATCGTCTCAGTCAAGTCGCCTGGGACATGTTCGGTAAGACGCCACCGGGTTGGGGCCGGGTTCAGGCCATTTGCGACTTCGTGCATGGCCACATCCGTTTCGATTATATGCAAGCCCGCGCCACACGAACGGCATTCGAGGTTTTTCATGAGCGTGTCGGGGTCTGCCGTGATTTCGCGCATCTGGCGGTTGCGTTCTGCCGCTGCCTGAACATACCCGCAAGATATGTGAACGGCCATTTGGGCGACATCGGGGTGCCGGTCGTCGATCCGATGGATTTCAGCGCCTGGATTGAGGTGTTCCTCGATGACAGATGGCACACCTTCGATCCGCGCAACAACGTGCCCCGGATCGGCAGGGTTGTGGTGGCGCGCGGGCGCGATGCGGCCGATGTCCCTCTCATCAATTCATTCGGACCGCATGTGCTCAAAAACTTCAGGGTCTGGACCTACGAGGTGCAGGCGGCAATTTAACCACAGACTCAGTTGAACGCGACCGACATGCATTGGCAGTGTTTGGATTCATGCCGTGCGTCATCCATCCCGCCTTCGGTTTGAGATCATGACACTTCGAGGGGATCGCGCTTCTCGGCCAACTGGGACTTCACCCAGCTGTCAGTTGAGCCGGCTTTGCGCATGTCGATATAGTCCATGGCCACTTACCGAAGGCTTTGAGCGGAAAGTCATGAACCTTTCAACAATCCCACTGATTCGATCTACTGCGCATCCAGCCTTCATGCTGCGCCTTCCAAAAGGCCTCACCGTACCGGACTCGCTATTTGCGTTCCTTTCTCATCGTGATCCTCCTCACTTGCAAATTAAATAGTCGAAACAAATCGCGATTGCACCACGCAAAACAAGTGTGCCGCTGATGGACGCTTACGCCATAGTGACCATGATAACTGCGTGTAGTTCCTTGCTGGCATCGGGATTGGCGTCCGCACCCCGTTGGCGCGTTTGCTACCGAATGCTGCAGATTCACGCCGAACAGAGAATCATCGACCAATGACAGGTTCGCAGCAGTTCGAATCCACCGCCAACTATGCCCGGCGCGTGGTGAGTTATATTTCGCGCATCCATGGCCCGAAACACTTGTAGGGATACATTGCGGAAAGGCCGCGCAGGTCAAACAGCAATCCCCGTGCGTGCTGCGCCGCGCGCCCAGAGTTGAAAGATCCAGAGGAGCGGCAGGCAGGCAACAAGCATGCCGCTGCCGAGCACGAACGCTGTCGCGGCGGTTCCGGCGGCTTCGGCCAACAGCCCGGCTAACGCAGGCGCAATGAAGATCATGATGTAGTAGACCGTAAAGAACATGCCCATCCCGTGCGTCCGGTTGCCAGATGAAAGCACGTCGCCAGGCAGGCTCATGATCGGGCCTGCGGCCAAACCGGACACAAGGCCAAGTGCCATGAACATCGGCACCATGTGGCCGGACTGGGGCACCAGCAACATCAGAACGGCAAATGCTGTGAGTCCCGTGATCAGAACCAGATTGCGGCGGCCGAGCCAATTGGCGATGAGCCCGCCAAGAGGAACCGACACGGCAACGAGCCACAACACAACGCTGGTGGCCGAACTCGCGGCCGATGCAGTCCAGCCGCGTTCGACCAGCATCACCGGTCCAAAGCCAAAAATCATGGCGAGTGCCGCGTTGTAGAACGCCCAGATGCCAGCCGCCACCAGCACACAACCGAGAGCCGGTCCACAAAGCCTCGACGGCGCGGTGATCGGCACTGTTGCGGACCGGGCAACTGGCCGGAAGAAGGCCATAAGCGCCACAAGTCCGATTGCGATCAGCAGCACAATCGCCGCCTGTGCCGCTTCGAGACCAAACTGCCCGGCAATCATCGGCAGCACCAGCAACGCGCAGGCAATGCCAACCGGCCACGAATTGACGAAAATGCCCATGGCCAAAGCAAGGTTTTGCCCGGCGAACCATTCGGTGATCATTTTCGACATCAGGACGTTCAGGATAACCCGCCAATCCCTGCGAGCACACGGCCGGCGATCTGGGCGCTCCACAGCGGTAACAACAGGCTTATGAGCTCCCCAGCCAGCATCAGCACCATGCCTAAGGCCACGGTCTGCTTGTCGCCAAATCGGCGTCCGACAGCAGCTCCCGGCATTGCGAAGATCATCCCAGGCGAAAGGTAAAGTCCAATGAGCAGGCCGGTGTCAGCCAAGCCAATGCCGTAGCTGTCCATCAAAAAGGGCGACAGTGCGCCAACGGCCTGAAACTGCACCGCCATGGTTACGCGAAGGGAGAAGAGAAGGGCAAGAACACTCCATCGACTTGACATCGCGGGCTCCTGAAAGAATGAATGGGGTGCAGATGGTTGGCGCCCGGCGCGAAACCGCGGCCGGGCGCGAAGCTGATCAGAATGTGACTTTCCACTGTTCGGTGTCGATGAACCAGCGTTCTTCGTGGATCTTGTTGCCTTCAAACCGGAACAACACCGCCAACTGGCTGCCAGATGGGCACTTGTCAGATTTCCAGCCGATGACTGAGACAACGTCCTCGCCATCGGCGATCTGGCACATGGCGGTGATCGCGAAGCCTGGTGGCAAGGCTGCGCCGATATTGTCGAGTGCGCTGCGGAATGCGATTTTTCCGTGCAGCAAGTCTGCCTGGCCAGGCATCACGAAAACCATGTCTTCGGTATAGTCAGCGATCAGCCCATCCCAGTCGCCGCGCGCCACCGCGTCCCAGCCGCGTTGCACGATCGCGGCATAGTCTGTGTTTTCGCCGTAAGATGTTGCCGCTTGAGCGTTCGTCATTTTCAGTCTCCTTGGGTTTCAATTGCGCCTCAACGCTACCGGGGCTACGTTTAGGCGGGTATCGTGCGGCTGCAGTATTTTGGGCCAAGCAAATGCAGTATTCGGCGTAAGGCAAACGCCCTAAGGGACCGAAGTGGATAAACTTGCGCCGGACAATAGGCATCTCAGTCCCAGGGAAAGGGAGATTGCCAAGGCGTTTTCAGACGGCGAAACTTACCAGGAGATCGCCGACAGGTTGTGCCTCGCGCCATCGACGGTCCGGACGCACCTGACCACAGTCTATCGCAAACTGGATGTTTCCTCGAAGCTGGACCTGCACAAGTATTTCGAAGTGAGCGACAAGACAGCCGATACCGGAGGCCGCCCTCGTCCGCAGCGCCCCGACAAACCGTCGATTGCCGTACTTGCTTTCGAGAACATGTCGGGCGACCCCGGGCAGGAATATTTCTCGGATGGCATCACCGAGGACATCATCACCGCGCTTTCACGGTCGCCCTGGCTCTTCGTGATCGCCCGCAACACGACCTTCACTTACAAGGGCGAAAGCATCGATGTCCGGCAGGTCGCCGATGAGTTAGGCGTCCGTTACGTGCTCGAAGGCAGCGTGCGCCGGTCCGCCGACAGGATCAGAGTGACGGCCCAGTTGATCGACGGCGCCACCGGCGGGCATGTCTGGTCGGAACGCTATGACGGTCAGCTTGCCGATGTCTTTGATCTGCAAGACGAGATCACCCGGAATGTCGTCGCCACCATCCTGACAAAGCTGCACCTCACGGCCGGCGCAGTTGCGATAGAACGCGGCACGCGGCCCGACCTCACAGTGTGGGAGCTGACCATGCGCGCCTGGCACTTGGTCTACGATTTCGCGCCTGAAAGTTATGACAGCGCCAAATCACTGCTGGAGCGGGCACTCGCCCGCGATCCCGAAAGTGCTGAGGCCACGCTGGTTCTTTCACTGATCCACCATCACATCTCGCTGATGGGCTTTGCCAGTGACTACGTTCCGGTGATGACAACCGCCCGCGATCTGGCACGGCGCGCGACAAGGCTCGACAGCCACAACGAGTATGCGTATTGGGCTCTCGGTATCAGCTTATGGGGCCTGCACCGGCACGATGAGGCCATCGCCGCCCTCGAACGGGCGGTCGAGATCAATCCGAACTGCTCGGTCGCCTATGATAGCCTCGGCACGGCCCTGGCTTTGGTTGGGCGGATCGACGAGGCGATTGCTAACCAGGAGATCGCAATCCGCTCCAACCCGCGCGACCCCAGCATTTTCTTTCGCTTCACCGGGATAGCACTTGCCCATTATCTGGCCGGGCGCCACGACCAGGCGATCGAATGGGCCGAGCGGGCTATTCACCTGATGCCGCAATGGTTCTATGGCCATTTTCTGCTGGCTGCCAGTCATCTGGAAGCCGGCCGCGAAGCGAAGGCCATTGCAGCGATGGCTCGCTGTCGCGAAGTGTTGCCGGGTGCCGCCATTCCGCTGCTTGAAAGGTTTCCCCTGAAAGACCCTCACAGGATGGAGCGGTTGCGCAACAGTTTGCGCCAGGCGGGTCTGCCGGGATAGCCGGTGGTGTACGGCGATGACAACACGGCGTCCGGTAGATGTTCAACGTTTCCGTATGGACCAGGTTTCGCATCCTCGGCGTCATTGGCAGCTTCCAAACTATGTAACGGGCGGCGGAGACTCCGCTCCTGATAGAGATTTCCCCAAAGTAGATTGGGCGCGAGTCCATCTCGCTCCGTCATATATTTCATTTTGGCATACCGCGGCACGGATCGGCGCTCGTCGGCAGGATAACCGTCCATTGGCAAAGATCTTCAACTGCTGAATTGAATCGCTCACAACAGTGCTGTTCAGCGTCGCAATCGCATTTCACTGGTCCGAAAAACCAAGTTAAAATGGTGCATTGCAATATTATTTGTGCGTGGCACAATGGGCCATGCGGGTTGGCGATGTCTCTGTCCTGATTATTGACGAGAACCTGGCGCGCGCGGCCATCATCGAGGACGGCTTGCGTGCTGCCGGGCACGCGCGCGTGTCGGTCATTTCCGACATCAAGGGCGTCATGCGGCAGATCGAAGACCTGGCACCCGACGTCATCGTCATGGACCTCGGGAACCCTAACCGCGATTTTCTCGAACACATGTTCCGGGTGTCAAAAGCCTCAGGCAAGCCAGTCGCCATGTTTGTTGACCGTTCCGATGACCAGGCGATGCGTGATGCTATCGAGGCCGGTGTTTCGGCCTATGTCGTCGATGGCTTGAAGCAGGAGCGGATCAAGCCGATCCTCGATCTTGCCATCCTGCGGTTTCGCGCCTTCGAACAGATCCGCGCCGAGCGCGACACGGCACTGCAAGCACTTGACGATCGAAAATCGCTGGATCGCGCCAAGGGCATCATCATGAAACTAAAGGGCGTGGCCGAAGATGAAGCCTACGCATTGCTGCGGGCAACGGCGATGAACCAGGGCAAGCGTGTGGCTGACATCGCCCAGGCCGTCATCGCCTCCGCCAGCCTGCTGCACGGAGAAGAGAAATGAACAGGGTCCGTGCCGGGTTCATCCCGCTTCTCGATGCAGCAATCCTGATTGTGACGCGCGAGATGGGATTTGCCGCAATCCAGGGCATCGACCTTGAGCTCACACGCGAGACGTCATGGGCCAATATCCGCGACCGCGTGTCAGTCGGTCAATTCGATGCCGCCCATATGCTGGCCCCGTTGCCGGTGGCGCAGAACCTGGGGCTTTCGCCGCTCAATGTTCCGTTGATCGCGCCCTTCGCGCTGGGGCTTGGCGGCAATGCCATCATCATGTCGCGTGGTGTGTTCGATGCCATGCAGCAGCATGGCGCTGACTGGTCGGGCGATCCGCGCCGCGCCGGTGACTCCTTGCGTGAAGTGATCCGTATACGGAAGGACAAGGGGCAGGACCGGTTGGTGCTGGCGGTCGTCCATGACTTCTCGAGCCACGCCTATGAACTCCGTTACTGGCTAGCCGCGTGTGGCATTGATCCGCGGCGCGATGTCATCATGACGGTCATCCCGCCTTCGATGATGAGCGACGCCATCGCCAGTGGTGCCGTCGATGGCTATTGTGTCGGCGAACCTTGGAACTCGGCCGCTGAGGCCAGTGGTGCGGGTGTCATCGTCACCACCAAGGCATCGATCTGGCAATCGAGTCCGGAAAAAGTTCTGGGGCTTCGCACCCGCTGGGCCGAGGAAAATCCCGACGTGCTGGTGAAGCTACTGCTCGGTTTGTATGAGAGCTCCAAATGGTGCGCGAGCCCCGGCAACCGGGAAGAACTCGCCAATATCCTGGCGCTGCCGCATAACATTGGTCTTGCACCCGACATGCTGCGCCGAGGACTTGAAGGCCGTGTGCTGGCAGGCCGTCAGCAGGATGACTTCCTGCTGTTCGAACCGCGCGCCGCCAACTTCCCGTGGCAGAGCCACGCGCTGTGGTTCTACACGCAGATGGTGCGCTGGGGGCAGGTGAGGCATTCGCCGCGTGCCGCGCAAATGGCCGCCGAAACCTACCGGCCCGATCTCTATCGCGCGGCACTTGGCAGTCATGGGGTCGCGCTGCCCGGCGCCAGCGCCAAAGTCGAAGGCGAACTGCGCGAGACGCTCTATGTGCCGGCCGCTGGTGGTCGCCTGGCGCTTGGCCCCGATGGCTTTTTCGATGGCGTGATTTTCGATCCCGACCAGGTCGAACGCTATATCCAGGATAGCCCATTTTATAGTGCAATGCACAACGATTGAGCGGCGCATTGCCTGAAGATTGCCCAAGCAGGACCGAGCGCTTACGTTCAAAAAACAACTAACCTGCTGTAATCGAACCAAGTTCGTGCCCGGCGAGGAACTGGCACAGCTCGTGCATTGACTTCCCCATACCGGCCCACATCAACGGGCCATCCGGCAGCGCCGCCGGCAGGACAGGGACTTCCTCCAGAGTCTCTCCTCCTGTCGGCGGCTTTTTGTTTTTGGCACAGGAGAATGCAATGTCCGTCCGCACGTCCAATCCACAGCAAAGCCGCCGTGACTTCCTCAAAGCAAGTGCTGCCACCGTGGCGCTGCTGGCCTCCGCGAAGGCCTTGCTGCCCAGCGGTGCACTGGCGGCGTCTGGACCGGAAGTGAATGCCGCCAAGCTTGGCTTCATCGCCCTCACAGACTCGTCGCCCCTCATCATCGCCAAGGAAAAGGGCCTGTTCGAAAAACACGGCATGGCTGGCGTCGAGGTTCTGAAGCAGGCGTCCTGGGGTGCAACGCGCGACAACATGGTGCTCGGCAGCGATGGCAGCGGCATCGATGGCGCCCACATATTGACGCCGATGCCATATCTGATGACGCTCGGCAATATCACCCAGAACAATCAACCGATGCCGATGAAAATCCTGGCCCGCCTCAATCTCGACGGCCAGGCAATTTCGGTTTCCAGCGCTTACGCCGCGCAAAAGGCCGGCACCGATGCCAGTGCCCTGCGCGATGTCTTCCTGAAAAAGAAGGCCGAGGGCGCCATGGCCAAGGCGGCGATGACTTTCCCGGGTGGCACGCATGACCTGTGGCTTCGCTATTGGCTCGCTGCCAATGGCATCAATCCCGATACTGACGTTGAAACCATCGTCGTGCCGCCGCCGCAGATGGTCGCCAACATGAAGGTCGGCACCATGGATTGCTTCTGTGTCGGTGAACCGTGGAACGCGCAACTCGTCGCACAAGGCATCGGCTACACGGCGCTGACCACCGGCGAGTTGTGGCCAAAGCATCCGGAGAAATCACTGTCGATGCGGGTTGACTTCACCGAGAAGTACCCCAAGGCGACTGAAGCCATTCTGATGGCCGTCCTCGAAGCCCAGCAATGGTGCGATGCCGACGCCAATCGCGGCGAGATGACGGACATCGTTTCGAAGCGCGCCTGGTTCAATGTACCCAAGGCCGATATCGCTGGGCGTCTCAAGGGCGACATCGACTACGGCACCGGCCGGATCGAAACCGCCAGCCCGCATGTCATGAAGTTCTGGCGCGATGACGCATCATTCCCGTTCAAGAGCCACGAGAGCTGGTTCCTGACCGAGAATATCCGCTGGGGGAAACTCGCACCCGACCTCGACCAGAAAGCGCTCATTGGCCAGGTCAATGGCGCCGAGATATGGCGCGCGGCCGCAAAGACTTTAGGCTTGGTTGCACCGGCCACCGATTCGCGCGGGCTCGAGACCTTCTTCGACGGCAAGACATTCGATCCCGAGAAGCCGGAAGCCTATCTCGCCAGCCTCGCCATCAAGCACACGGCGTGACATCAGATGGCACAGGCACTCAAGATCCAGATGCCGGAACCGTCGGTGGCCAACATTGCGCCGCCGCGTGAGGCCGGTGAAGTCGTGAGGTTGCCAGTCAGGCAGACGGCGGCTGCCACGAGGCGCACCGAGGTTGCCAAAAACCTGGCGGGCTATGTTCTGCCGCCGCTCGTCGTCGTCGCCGTGTTCCTCGTCATCTGGCAACTGGCGGCGGGGCATCCGGGCTCCAGCCTGCCACCACCGTCGCAAGTGTTCACCGATAGCTACGAGCTGATCGTCAATCCCTTCTATGACAACGGCGGCACCGACAAAGGTTTGGGCTGGCATGTGCTGGCCTCGTTGCAACGCGTGGCGGTGGGTTATGCGCTGGCGGCCATCGCCGGTGTGGCATTGGGCACGTTGGTCGGCCAGTCACAGTTGGCGATGCGCGGGCTTGACCCGGTGTTCCAGGTGTTGCGCACCGTGCCGCCGCTGGCCTGGTTGCCGATTTCACTGGCCGCCTTCCGCGATGGCCAACCCTCGGCGATCTTCGTCATCTTCATCACGGCGATCTGGCCCATCATCATCAATACCGCCACCGGCATCCGCAACATTCCGCAAGACTATCGCAATGTGGCCCGCGTGCTGAAGCTCAATCCGCTTGAATACTTCATCAAGATCATGGTGCCTGCCGCATCGCCCTATATCTTCACCGGCCTGCGCATCGGCATCGGCCTGTCATGGCTGGCCATTGTCGCAGCTGAAATGCTGATTGGCGGTGTCGGCATCGGCTTCTTCATCTGGGATGCGTGGAACTCGTCGCTAATCGGCGACATCATCGTGGCGCTTGTCTACGTCGGCCTCGTCGGCTTCGTGCTCGACAGGCTCGTGGCGCTCGCTGCCCGCATCGTCACCCGCGGCACCGCAGGAGCATGAGCACCATGGACAAGCCCTATCTCTCGGTTTCGCTGGTGTGCAAGAGCTTCAGGCGCGGCAACGCGGTGGCCGACGTTCTCCGTAACATCTCGCTCGATGTGCAGCGCGGCGAATATGTTTCCCTCATCGGCCACTCGGGTTGCGGGAAATCGACGCTGCTGAACATCATCGCGGGCTTGACCGAAGTGACTTCGGGCGCCGTGCTGCTCGAAGACAAGGAGGTGAGTTCGCCGGGGCCTGATCGTGCCGTGGTGTTCCAGAACCACTCGCTGCTGCCGTGGCTCACGGTCTATGAAAACGTCAAACTCGCCGTCGACAAGGTGTGGTCACGCGCGCCCGCCAATGAGCGCAAGGACCGCATCATGGCCAACCTTGAACTGGTCCACATGGGTCATGCCAAGGACAAGCGGCCAGCCGAAATCTCCGGTGGCATGAAACAGCGTGTTGGTCTTGCCCGGGCGCTGGCGATGGAGCCGAAGGTGCTGCTGCTCGACGAGCCTTTTGGTGCGCTCGATGCGCTGACCAGGGCGCATCTGCAGGATCAGGTGATGGCCATTCACCAGAAGCTCGGCAACACCGTGGTGATGATCACTCACGATGTCGATGAGGCCGTGTTGCTCTCGGACCGCATCGTCATGCTGACCAATGGTCCTTCCGCGACGATCGGCGAGATCCTCGAGGTCAAGCTGTCGCGTCCGCGCCACCGTCTCGAACTGGTGTCTGACCGCAACTACATCCGTTGCCGCGAGTCCGTGTTGAAGTTCCTCTACGAGCGCAACCGCTTCGTGGAGGCCGCGTGATGAAACAGAAACTCGTCATCATCGGCAATGGCATGGCGCCCGGCCGCATGCTGGAGCACCTGTTCGAGCAGGCGCCACATGCCTATGATGTGACCGTCTTCAATGCCGAGCCGCGCGTCAACTACAACCGTATCATGCTGTCGCCGGTGCTGTCTGGCGAGAAGACCTACGAAGACATCATCACCCATGGCGATGATTGGTACGAACAGCATGGTGTGACGTTGCATCGCGGCCGCAAGGTTACGGCAATCGACCGCGCCGCAAAGACCGTCGCTGCCGAAGATGGCACGACAGAAACCTATGACAAGCTGGTGATCGCCACCGGTTCGATGCCCTTTATCGTACCAGTGCCGGGGCACAAGCTGCCGGGTGTCGTCACCTATCGCGATCTCGATGATGTGGAGAAGATGCTGGCGGCGGCGAAGCTGGGCGGTAGTGCCGTTGTCATTGGTGGCGGGTTGCTCGGGCTTGAAGCTGCGGCAGGCCTCAAGGCGCGTGGGCTGGACGTGACGGTGCTGCACCTGATGCCGACGCTGATGGAACGCCAGCTCGATCCGGCTGCGGCGCACCTGCTGCAGAAGGCCATCGAGGCGCGCGGCATCAAGGTCATCACGAACGCGAACACCAAGGCCATTCTCGGCGAGAAAAAGGTCGAGGCCGTGGTGTTGGAGGACGGCACGCGGCTGCCCGCAGATCTCGTCGTCATGGCCGTCGGCATCAAGCCGAATGCGGGTCTTG
>JANLTS010000456.1:0-12827 GCA_031363045.1 Hyphomicrobiales bacterium | reverse complement strand
TGGCCTGGTCGAGTTGACCGCGCACCAGTCCGACGAAAGGTGGCAGCCAGTCCGGCTTGTTGGCATCCCAGTCGGCGTAGATCGACTTGTAGGGCGGCAAGTGGCCGGGATGGCCGCTGGCGGTGCCGACAATCGAGTCCTTCCAGATGTTGCGGTCGTAGGTGAGCGCCTTGATGTATTCGGCGGCTTTTTCCTTGTTCTTGCCGTGCTTGAACAGGGCGCAACCGGTGGTCCAGAACACGGTGGAACCCTCGCCATTGGCGAATTTTGGCAGGGGACCGAGATGCAGGGCCTTGGGGTCATCCCAATACTGCGCCATGCGCAACGGCGCATTGAAGTATTTGGTGAAGTAGCCGACGCGCTGGGCGGCAAATGCCACTTCATCGGGTGTGCCGTTGACGCCACCATCGGAAGCGCCTTCGAGCAGAATGTCAGGGTGTGACACCGCCATAATCTTCTTCATGAGCATGAGGGCTTCAATCGCCGCGTCGCTGGTGAAGTCGAACAGGCCTTCCGGCGTATAGACATTGGAACTCATCGAGTGCGTCATTGGCGCCAGCGAACGCCAGCCATGGGCGTCGAAGGTCGCGCCGTAGGGAGCCGCACCTGAGTCAACGATAGCCTTGGAATTGGCCAGCAGATCGTCCCAGGTGGCGGGTGCTGTATCGGCGAGGCCCGCCTTTGTCGTGACGCCGGAGTGCCAGCTGTTGCCGATCACATCGAGCAGGAAGGGCCAGCCGTAAAGCTTGCCGTCGATGGTGCCTTCAGCGCGGATCGACGGGATGATGTCGTCAAGCACATCCTTCGGGATGTAATTGTCCCAGGGCTCGATCACATCAGCCTTGATCATCGCCGACATTTCGACAAACGGCGTCTGGCCGACATAGACGTCCCAGGTGCTTTCCTTGTTCTTGGCTTCGGCCACGAAACGCTCGATGCCGAAGCCCTCAACGGGCGCAATCTGGTAGTTCACGCCCGGAAACTGCTCGTTGACCTTCGGGATGCCGGGATGCAGATCCTGAATCCACTGATAGAAGGTCGGGGTCAGCGGCCTGTCCTGCGCGAAGGCCGAGCCGATGCCGCCCTTGGCAACGGCACCAACACCTGCGAGACCCAAGCCCGCCACCATGCTCCGCGTGAGGAACTCACGGCGGTCGACCTTGCCTTGCATCAACTGTTCGCGCAAAGCCCGTTGCAGAATGAATTCCTGCTCTTTACGAATGCTCATTATGTCCTCCCAGGACTGATCCGGATATCCTCTGGATTGATGTGGGTTTCGAATGAATGTGATCACCGGACAAGTTGATCCTTCCACAAAATTTCAAACTCCACAACATGCGTTGTGAACTGAGCTGCACTGCTGGCCAGGGCTTGCCAGGCGGACCAATTTGCGCAAACCTGTTAGGGTTGTTTACGGGGGCTGCGCTGGCCGCAACCGGCACTCTGGGCGAGGACTGCTGCATGACTGTGCTTGACCGCTTTCGGTTGGACGGAAAACGCCTGTTCATCACCGGCGGAAGCCGTGGGTTTGGCCGGGTCATTGCTTTGGCGGCGGCCGAGGCCGGCGCCGATATCGTTCTCAATGCGCGCGATCCGGATGCCCTGGCCAGAACTGCGGATGACGTGCGGGCGCGCGGCCGTCAAGCCTGGACCTATGCGGCGGATATCGCGGACCCGCAAGTCTGCGAGGCGCTTTGCGCGCAAGTTCTCAAGGAGGTGGGGCCGATCGACATCCTCGTCAACAATGTCGGGGGTCGTAATCTCGATGTGGCAGTGGAGAACACTGATCTCGCGACCTGGCAGCGGTTCATGGACTATAATCTCACGCACGTGTTTTTGTGCACCAAGATCATCGGCGGCGCCATGCTCGCCCGTGGCCAGGGCCGCATCATCAACATCGCGTCGATCAGCGGCCTCATCGCCAATCGCGGCATAGCCGGGCGGCATTATGAAACGTCGAAGGCGGCGGTCATCCATTTCACGCGGGCCACCGCCGCCGACTGGGCACTGCGCGGTGTCACCGTCAACGCCATCTGCCCCGGCCTGTTCATGACCGAGCCGAACCAGGCCTGGGCCAAGCTTCACCCCGAGGTGATCGAGGCCTTCGTCAAAGGCGTGCCCATGGGCCGCACGGGTGAGCCTGATGAAATCGGGCCACTGGCCATCTACCTCGCGTCACCGGCGTCCAACTACGTCACCGGCGCCACCTTCGTTATCGACGGCGGGTATACCTTGTGGTGAGAAAGCTCCTCAAAGCTGGCAGCGCTCATAGGTCGCCATCCACGGCCTGAGGCGCTCGAAGGCGGCGCAGGCGGCGATCACGCCGGCATCGTCATAACGTTTGCCGGCGATCTGCATGCCAACTGGCATGCCATTATCAGCAAGACCGGCCGGGACGGTGGCCGCCGGAAAGCCGGTGAAATTCATCAGGAAGGTCATGCACCAGCCGATCAGCCGGTTGATCGGCTCGCCGTTGACTTCCGCCGGGCCCAGCGTGTTGCCATCGGTGGCATTGTCGACGGCCAGGCACGACAGGGTAGGCGAGACCAGATAGTCGTAGCGGTCGAGAACTTTACGCAGGGCGTCGAAGATCTCGGTACGGACGATCTGGTCATCGAGATAGTCCGTGACCTTCAGCTTGCGCCCGATCTCGTCCCAATGCCAGAACTCCGGCGGGAAATCGTCATGGTGATTGCCGACAAGGTCGAAACCCTCGCGCTTGAACCCGTCCAGTGCCGCCACCTGTTTCGGTGCACAATAGCGGCACCACATGTCGCTCAATTCCATGTGAGAGCGGGTGATGCCGATATCGACTTCCTCGACCCGGGCACCAGCTGCCTCAAACGCCGCCACCGCCTTGTCGACAACGGCGGTCACCCGTTTATCAACGGGGAATATGCCATAGTCGCGCGTATAGGCGATGGTCTTGCCTTTCAACGAGCCGCGCATTGCCGCCATGAAATCGACGCGGCCCTCGATGGCGAAGGGATCAGCCGAATCATAACCAGACAGCGCATCCATCGCCAAGGCGCAATCTTCGACGGTGCGGGTGATCGGACCCTCGAAAATAAATGGCGTGGTGAGGCCGAAAGCATCGGGACGCGAGGCGAAACCAACACGACCGAACGACGGCTTGTAGCCGACAACACCGCACCAAGAGGCCGGAATGCGGATCGAGCCGCCGCCGTCGGTGCCCTCGCACAATGGCAGCAATCCAGCCGCAACCGCTCCGGCTCCGCCACCCGACGAGCCGCCGGTATTCTTCGAAAGATTGAAAGGATTTTTCGATGGCCCGAACATGTAATTGTCGCAGGTGCCACGGAAGCCGAACACCGGACTGTTGGTCTTGCCGACGAAAATGGCACCGGCCTTTTCCATGCGCTCGACGAAGACACAAGACGTCTTGGCGATGTAATTCTGCAAGCCGCGGATGCCGCCGAATGTGGTGACCCAGCCTGGTTTGAAGTCGAAGCAGTCTTTCATCGCTACGGGCACGCCATGCAGCGTTCCCAGCAGGTCGCCGCGCATGACGGCGGCCTCGGCTTTTTTCGCCTCGGCGCGCGCCTCATCGAAATGCGTGATGATCAGCGCGTTGATCGTCGGATTGTGCTCTTCGATTCGCGCGATGGCTTGATCCATGACCTCGACCGGCGAGATTTCCTTGCGGCGGATGCGCGCGGCGAGCGATGTGGCGGACTCGGTCTTTGCCAGATTTTCTTTCACGGGCATTTTCTTCCTCCTGATTCAAACTGCGGTATTCTTCATCACGCTGCGGATCGTATCGGCAGATGTCACAAGCCGGTCGTATTCGGGTGGCCGCAATTCGCCGCCCATGAACACATGCGGCCTCCGAAAGCGCATGCCGCCCTCTGCAAGCTCGAGTGCCGCAAAATGAATTTCCCGTGGCCGCGCCACCTCGATGATCCGTCCGGCATTGCGCGCCGTGATGCCGCCCCCCGGCATGACGATGATGCGCCCGCCGGCCTTTTCGATCAGTGTACGGATGAGTGGCAATCCTTCCAGTACAGTGGCTTCCTGGCCGGATGTGAGGACGCGTTCGGCACCCAGTTCGATGAGCGTTTCCAGAGCCTCGAATGGGTCCGGCGTCATGTCGAAGGCGCGGTGAAACGTTACCGCCAGCGGCCTCGCCCGCGCCATGAGGGCCTGCGTCCGGGCCACGTCGATGCGGCCATCGGCGTTCAGTTGACCGATCACCACGCCATCGGCGCCCTCGGATTTTGCTGTCTCGATATCGGCATGCATGGTTTCGAATTCATCGTCATCGAACAGGAAGTCGCCGCCGCGCGGCCGGATGATGACATGCAGTTTGATGCCGGAGACCTCGCGCGCCTGGCGGATCATGCCGCGGCTGGGGGTGATGCCGCCCTCGATCAGGCTGGCGCAGAGTTCAACGCGCGCCGCACCCGCTGCCTTGGCGGCCCTGACGCCCGCCACCGAATCGACGCAGATTTCGCAGATCATTGCGGCACTCCCGTTTTTCGCATTATGCCGGGGTTCAGCTTATCGATGCCATCCCAGCTTCCCAATGACAAAGCCTTGTCGATCTCGCGCGCGAAGAGTTCCAGCACCCAATGCACGCCCTCTTCGCCAGCACAGGCGACACCCCAGAGCTGCGGCCTGCCGATGAGCACCGCTCTAGCGCCGAGCGCCAATGCCTTCACCACATCGGCGCCGCGGCGGAATCCGCCATCGACGAACACGGGCATGTCGCCGCCCACGGCCTGAACGATGGGCGCCAGTGCCTCGATCGACGAGATGGCGCCATCGAGTTGCCTGCCGCCGTGGTTCGAAACGATGACAGCATCGATCCCGAGCTTTTGCGCGGTCTTCGCTTCGTCGGGGTGCAGCAGGCCCTTGAGGAGCATCGGGCCTTGCCACAGGCCACGCACCCATTCAACCTCCTTCCAGCCGATGGACGGGTCAAGCTGTTCCGCCATCAACGGACCAAGGGCGCCGATCGAGGTGCGGGCGCCATAGTTGACGAAGGTCGGGTTCGGGGCTTTGCGCATGCGCAGCAGCCAGCCGGGATGAGTGGCGAGGTCGAGCAGCCCGCGGGTGCGCAGCTTCATCGGGAACATTAGTCCGTTCTTGGCATCGCGGTCGCGCACCGCCATCACCTGGTTGTCGATGGTCAGCACCAGGCCGGCATAGCCCGCAGCCTTGGCCCGCACCACGAATTCGGCGGTGAGGCCGCGATCCTTGTAGAGAAAAACCTGCATCCATTTCGGGCCCGCAGTAGCAGCCGCGATATCCTCCATGCTGCTGGTCGAGGCATGGCTCGTCGTGTAAATCGTGCCGAAGCGGGCGGCAGCACGCGCCGCCGCAAGTTCCGCGTGCGGCCACAGCAAGCCTGCCAGTCCAGTGGGACCGATGATGATGGGAGAAGGCAAGCGGTGGCCGAAAACCTCAACCGATTGATTTCGGGTTCCCGCCCCTTCCAACAGTTTCGGCACGAACTGGATTTCGGCGATGGCCGCTTCATTGCGGCGCACCGTCACTTCGTCGCCCGCCGCACCATCGACCATGTCGAAGACCATGCGTGGCAGACGCTTTCGCGCCATCTCGCGCAGCGCACGGACGCTGTAACCGTCACGCATCAGGCGGGCGCGATCCATCAGCTCAGGCGATATGTGCGCTTGCCGTTGTCACGGAAGAGCTTGCGTCTCTCCTCCGGGCTGCAGTTGGCGGTGGCCCAGTCGAGCACGTCGATCCAACTAGTGTAATCGCCGGCCAAAACCGAAACTGGCCAGTCGCCGCCATACATGATGCGTTCAAATCCGAAGCAATCGATGACGTGATCGATATAGGGCCGCAGTTGCTCGCGCGTCCAGTTCTGATGGTCGGCCTCGGTGGTAACGCCCGACAGCTTGCACACGACATTGGGAAGTGCCGCCATCTCGCGCATGTGCTGGCGCCAGGGGTCCATCAGCCCGTCCTTGATGCCGGGCTTGGCGATGTGATCGAGCACGAAGGATACCTCCGGGCAGCGCCTGACAAGTTCAAAGGTGTTCGGCAGCTGATGATGGAAGATGCAGATGTCAAACAACAAATCGTATTTCGGCAGCAGTTTGATGGCGGCGATGAAATCAGGCTTCAGAACAAATTCCGGATCTGGCTGGTTCTGAATGAGCCGGCGGATGCCGCGCATGACGGGGAGGCTGGCGAGATGCGCCATGTCGGCCTCGATTGCCACTCCGCGCTCCATCGGCAAAGAGGCGACACAGCCCTTCAAACGCGGATCGCGGTTGGCAATTGATTGCACCCAATCGCCTTCATCGCGGTATTGCGGCATGTCGACATCGACCTCGACGAAGACGAAGCTTTCGATGTCATAGGGCTTGGCCGCCGCCGTCAGGTCCTCCGGTGTCCAGTCACGCGCCAGCTTCGGCGCTCCGGCAGCCCAGCTGTATTTGAAGCGCTTCTGGTCGAGCAGGTGAACGTGGGTGTCAGTAATGGGAAAGTCGATCATCGTCTGGCTTCCTGATCGGGCAGAGTGTTGCAAATTCTGGGCGTTCCAGAGTTCTCAGGGAACATAGCGAACGCGATCCCCGGCGAGAAGGTCCGATATGAAACCCACTTCGATCAGCCCGGCTTTCACTTTCGCCAGGAACTGGGCCTCGGCTTCGCGCACCGCCTTGAGGCGGTCCAGGACGCCGTCAATTCTGTCCTGCGGCACAATCACGACACCGTCGCGGTCGGCGATCACGATATCGCCGGAGTTCACGGCGAGGCCACCGCACTGCACGGGCATCCGCACAGTTCCCGGTCCATTGCGGGCCGGTGAGTTCGGCGAAATCCCCGACGCAAAGCAGGCCAGCCCAAGTGCTTCGATGTCACTGACATCGCGCACCAGTCCATCGGTGACGAAGCCCGTTGCGCCACGGTTTCTGGCAATGCCAAGCAGCAGGTCGCCAACCACCGAGCAGCCGGTGAAACCATCCGTAGCGGCGATGAGAATGTCGCCCGGCATGCATTGGGCGACCGCCGCAGCCAGCGCCAGATTATCGGCGGGGCCGCAGTGGCAGGTCAGCGCCACGCCGGTCACGGACCGGTGCGGCACAACAGGTTTGATCCGCCAATCCATGGCACCCTTGCCGTCCATGGCATCAACCACAAAACTCGTGGGAACATCTTTGAACTGTTCCACCACATCCGGCGCCGGACGCCGCATCGTTCGCGCGATGGTGAGGAGTGGCGGGTCTTCGATCATTCGGCAGCGACCCGATTGGAAGTTGCTGGCCGGTTGCGCGGGTCGCGGTAGAGTTCGCCATCCTTCATAATCATGGCGAAGCGGCCGGGCCCCACCAGCACAGCTTGGTCGATCAGCGGATTGCCGTCGACCAGCAGGAGATCGGCAAGTGCTCCCTCGGAGATCACGCCCAATTCACCGGCATGGCCCATCAAGGCGGCGCCGATGACTGTGGCACAGCGGAGCGCCTCGGCTGGTGAGTAGCCAAAGTATTTGACGAAGTGGCCGATGTCGCGGGCGTTCTGGCCCATTGGTGTCACGGTGAACCCATAATCGCCGCCGACCACCACACGGATGCCACGCTGGCGGATCTTGTGATAAGTAGCGCAGGTCGCTTCGAACTTGCGCGGCAAATGCATCGCCTCCGCCACGGCGCGGCTCATGCCATATTTCTCACCCTCAATGGCGCAATTGTGAACGAGTCCAAAAGCCGGGCCGACAAATGATCTGTCCTTGACACTCTCCAGCATGTCGAGGGCTTCGTCTTCGGCGAAATCGCAGTGGTAGATGCAATCGACCTTGTGGCGCACCGCCATCTTAACGCTCTTGGACGAGCGCGCGTGGGCGGCGACCAGTTTGCCATAGCCATGAGCGACACTGACGAAGGCTGCGAGTTCATCGTCCTCCAGCGTTGTCGTTTCAGCGCGGGCATGGCTGACGAATTCGTCGCCGGAGATGTTGATCTTCATGTTGTCGACGCCATCGCGGATACATTCGCGCGCCACCCGCCGGAACTCCACAGGCCCGTCAGCCGTCAATCCGAAACTCTCTTCGTGGATGTGGCGGCGGCGCTCGTCGCCGAGCCCTGCAGTCGCGGTCACCTCGGGACTGGCAGCGCGCATGCGGGGGCCGGGGATCAAGCCTGCGTTGATGGCATCGCGGATGGTGACGCCGATCATCGGCTTGGCCGATGCCGCCTCGAAAATCGAGGTGAAGCCATGATCGAGCAGCAGCTTGACATTCGCCGCTGTCAACAAAGTGTGCTTTTCCGGCGCGATGCGGCCCAGCTCGGCGTTGGTGGACACGCCGACAAAGGAGGGATGACAATGACCCTCGACCATGCCCGGCATGAGGAACATGCCGCCGCCGTCGATCACGTCGGAAGCGCGTTCGGTGGCGATCTGGTTGTGGCCTCGAGCGACCGCCTTGATCCTGTTGCCTTCGACCAGGACCTCACCGGTATAAGCCACATCGCCGACACCATCCCAGACCATGACGTTTTTCAGCAGAGTAACGGCCATCGCTTCCTCCTCAAGTTCGGGTCTTGGCTCCGCGGCCATAAAGCAGCAGCATGGCAATGATGACGCTGCCATAGATCACCTGGCGGCCGGCCTCGGGCATCTGCATGACCGACAGGATGGATTGCAGCAAGGTGATCAGGATGACGCCTGCAATGGTGCCGAGATAGTTGCCGCGGCCGCCGAGGATATTGGTGCCGCCCAGCACTACGGCCGCAATGGCGGGGAGCAGATAAGCATCGCCCATCGCCTGATAGGCCTTGGTCGAGTATCCCGCCAACAGAACACCGGCAAAGGCGGCACAGGCGCCACAGAAAGCGAAACAACCGATCAGCACGGCGTTGGTGTTGATGCCCGAGAGGTAAGCCACCGACTCGCGATTGCCGATGGCATAGACCGAACGGCCAAAAGCGGTGCGCCTCAGCAGCAGGATGACGATGATGCCGACGAACATCCACACGAACAGCGCGTTCGGAATACCGAAGATCGAACGCTTCACGGCGAGGAAATGCATGGCGTCCGTCGCGTGATCCTGCGGCGCGAAGCCGCCGGTGTGCAGCACCATCAAGCCCTGCACGACGGCATTCATGCCGAGTGTAAAGATCATCGAGGGCAGACGCAGGTAGGCGACGCCGATGCCGTTCAACACGCCAATGAATGTGCCGCACAGCAAGCCAAAGGGAATGGCGAGCCAGATACCAACCGGGCCAATCCAGCCACTTAAGGCCGTTGCCATCATGGCACCGAGTGTCACCGTCCAGGGGATCGACAGGTCAATGTGGCCAAGAAGGATGACCATCATGGCGCCTGACGCGATAATCCCGAGAAAGGCACCGACCTGCAGCTGCTGCAAAAGATAGTCGGGCGAGAGAAACTCGCGCGAATAGAGCGAGCCGCCGAGCAGCAGCACGATGATGCAGCCAAAGGCCACCGCCACCGGCACATCGAGCCCAATCCGTTGCGCCACGCCCTGAAACGTCATGTAAAGAGTTCCAGTCGGTTGCGGATGCGGAAGACGCGCACCGCGCCGAGGCTGATGGCCACCAGCAGGACCACACCCTGAAAGAGCGGTTGCCAAAGTGGCGGTAAGTCGAAAACAAAGAGCAAGTCTTCGATGGTGCGCAGTACGAACGCGCCGAAGACCGAACCAATCGCCGAGCCCCAGCCGCCGAACAGCGAGGTGCCACCAATCACCACGGCGGCGATGGAGTTGAGCGTGTAGGTCCCGCCAATGGCGGCCGATGCTTCGCCGGAATAGGTGTTGAAGGTCAGCATCAGGCCGCCGAGTGAAGCCAGCATGCCGCCAAGCGCATAGGACAGGAGTTTCGCCTGCTTCACAGGAACGCCCGACATATAAGCGGCTTGTTCATTCGAGCCGATGGCATAAGCCGCGCGGCCCAGCACGGTGCTGCGGTAGGGAATCCAGATCAGCAGAACAACCAGCAGCAAAACGACAAGGGCGGTTGGAACGGTTTCGAACAACTGCCCGGTCATGAAATCGGCGATGTCGGTTTGCACATCGCCACCCGGCGTCGGGCGAATCCACAGTGCGATGCCATAGTAAATGGCACCGGTGGCGAGCGTGGTGATGATTGGCTGCAGCCGTCCCCAGACGACGATGGCGCCGTTGATCAGCCCGGCGGCAAAGCCCATGGCCAACACCACGATGCAACCCAGCATGCCCTCGCCAATGCTGCCGACAACGATGGCCGAAGCCAGGCAATTGCCCATGACGAAGATCATGCCGACCGAAAGATCAAGCCCGCGCGTCAAAACGGGCAAGGTTTGCGCCATGGCCACAAGCGCCAGAAGCACGGCCTTGTTGGCGGCGGTTGTGGCCACCGCCGGATTGAGACCGACCTCGTGGTTGCCGATGTAAATCGAGAACATCAGAATGAAGAGTCCAACGGCGGTCAAGGTGCCGAGATTGTGGGATATGTAATAGCGCCAGTCGCTCAAGCGGCTTCTCCCGATACAGTCTCGACGTTGAGGGCGCTCGATATGAGGTTGTGCTCGGTGCACGCGTCGCCTTTGAGCTCGCGGGTAATGCGGCCGTCATAGAGGATCAGCACCTTGTCGCAGCAACCGATCAGTTCGGCATAATCGGTCGAATAGAAGATGATGGTGCGGCCCTCGGCGGCGAGATTGCGCAGCAGGCGGTAGATTTCCTGCTTGGTGCCAACGTCAATGCCGCGCGTCGGGTCATTGAGGAGAATGATTCCCGGTTCGGTCATCAGCCATTTCGCCAGCACGACTTTCTGCTGGTTGCCACCAGAAAGTGTTGCAACGGGATCATCGGCATTCGGCGCCTTGATCTGCAGGCGCTCGATCATGGCCTTGACGGCGTCCGCCTCCTTGCGGCCGTCGATGCCGAGGCCGGAGCGCATTTGCGGCAGCGAGGCCAGCGTGAGATTGTCGCGCACGCTCATTGGCAGCATCAGGCCTTCGACCTTGCGGTCCTCGGGAATGAGCGCCATCGGCAGCTTGGCGTTCATCGCCTGCTTCGGTCCCGACAGCGACAGCGGCTGGCCATCGATGGTGACCGTTCCCTCGACGCCCCGCAACACGCCAAACATGGCCAGCAGGAGTTCGCGCTGGCCTTGGCCATCGAGGCCGCCCAAGCCGACAATTTCGCCCTTGCCAGCGGTGAAGGATACATTGCTAAGTTCGCGCCCCCAACTCAGATTGGCGACGGTCAAAGCCGGAGCTCGATCAGCCTGGAACGGCGGCTTTGGCGGATAGTGATGGGTCACTTCGCGGCCGATCATCATCTGGATGATCTGGTGCACGTTGCGTTCGTTCTTCCGGAAGGTCTCGATCTTGCGGCCATTGCGGAACACCGTGGCGATATCGCACAGCGCTTCGATTTCATGCATGCGGTGCGAGACATAGAGGATGCCCGCACCCTGATCGCGCAACTCGCGGATGATCAAATAGATGCGCTCGACATCCTTGGCGGTGAGTGCCGACGTCGCTTCATCAAGGATCAGCAGTTTTGGTCTTTTTGCGAGGGCCTTGGCGATTTCCACCATCTGGCGGCGCGACAGTGGCAGGTTCTTGACGAGTTCGAGTGGGTGCACATCCTCGCAGCCGACACGCTTCAACAGTTCCATGGCGCGGGTGCGCTGGGCTTTCGTGTCGATCAGCCCGCCACGGGTCGGCGGCGCCACCATCGAGAGATTATCCGCCACCGTCATGTCGGGCAGCAGCGACAATTCCTGGAAGACGCAGACAACGCCTGCCTGCATCGCGTCAGTGGGAGAGCGGAAATGCCGAGGCTTGCCCTCGACGAGCACCTCGCCTTCGGTTGCATCCGTGACGCCGGCGGCAATTTTGATCAGCGTTGATTTTCCGGCACCGTTCTCGCCCAGCACGGCGTGGATTTCGCCAGCATAGGCCGAGAAATCGACACCGGTCAGCGCCGCGATGCCGCCATAGCGTTTCGAAACATTTTTCAGTTCAAGGAGAGGAATGCGGTCTGCCATGGCTCACCCGGGAAGCGCCAGCCGGCGGGCGCTCTTGATACACCCGCCGGACTTTGCTGTCCCAGACTTCTTCTACTGATCGGTCTCCGACTTGCCCATGATTTCGGTCGCCTTGATGTTGACGCCGCAGGGGGGGAACTCGTTGGGCGTGAAGAAATTGTCGCCCAAGTCCGGATAGTAATTCTCACCAGCCTTGAAGTTCGGGTCTTCCACCAGCGGGATTGGAACCGAGACGAATTGCGGCAGCGTTTCGCCTTGCAAGGCCGTGATGGCGGTCTTCATGGCGATGGCCACGAGGCCCGGAGACTGTCCGGCCGACGAGCACAGCAGTCCCTTGCTGGCGTTTTCCGCGCAGAGTTTGCGGAAGCCGTTTTCGGCTTCGCCTGCCACAGGAATGAAGGGATGGCCGGCGTCCATGAAGGCCCGGACGGCACCTGTCGAGCCGCCTTGAACGAACATGCCGTCAAACTTCTTGTGCACGGCGATGGCGTCCGCCGCCACTTTCTGTGCCGTGCCATCGTCCCAGTTGCCGACAACCTCGACGATTTCGTATTTTGGCCCGTCAGCGGCTTCGACGATCTCGCGGAAGCCCAAGTGGCGGTCGCGATCCACCGAATTGCCCGGAAGCCCACGGATTTCGAGGATCTTGCCTCCGCCCGGCACCTTGGTCTTGATCCAGTTGCCCATGATCTTGCCCATTGCCAGCTGATCCTCGTTGACCTGGATCACTTCGTCGCTGTCAAAGGTGTTGTCAAAGGCCACCAGCACCACGCCGGCCTTGTTGGCGCGCTTGATGACCGGTGTGAAGGCGGTCGGGTTGACGGCGATGGTCAG
>JANLTS010000455.1:0-17657 GCA_031363045.1 Hyphomicrobiales bacterium | reverse complement strand
GCCATTTGGATTCATGCCATTTTATCCAGGCCCGGGTCTCGGCGGCCACTGTATCCCGATTGACCCGTTTTACCTGACATGGAAATCACGTGAGTATGGCCTCACCGCACGTTTCATCGAGTTGGCCGGCGAAATCAATACGGCAATGCCGCGTTACGTGATCAGCCGGTTGGAGCATGCCCTCGACCGCAACCAATCAGTATCATTGGGGTCGGCAAAGATTTTGCTTTTGGGCCTCGCCTACAAGAAAAACGTTTCGGATATCCGTGAAAGTCCGTCGTTTGCTTTGCTTGAGTTACTGGAGCATCGCGGCACCCGTGTGGATTTCCACGATCCCCGCGTGCCGGAAATTCCACAAACCCGCGAACATGCAAAGCTTGCGGGCCGCAAATCTGTCAGCCTCGATTCTAAAACCATAGCCACCTACAACGCCGTCCTAGTCGTCACAGATCATGATGCGATTGATTATGACATGCTTGCACAACATGCACGGCTTATTGTCGATACGCGTAACGCCTTTGGTCGGCGGGGTCTCGGTGGTGACAAGGTGGTGAAGGCTTAAACGAAAAATTTGTGCGGGTTATCTCTGCACCGTGGAAAGCGTTACTTTTTTAGTCATATGAAAAAACAAAAATTTGAGTATGCCTGCGGCCTCGGCAAATTTCCCTATCGTCATGAATACCGCATATTGCCAAGAGACGAGGTTTGAAGCCCCTCTGCGTGTCGCGATGCGGATAACCTGCAACGGGTAAACCAGAAAAAGAGCCGCCCATGAAGTATGCAGCGCGCTCAGCGTCAATATCGCCAAAGGCAATGTAAGTCCCCAAAAAATTGCCCGTATCAACTCCGTGAACCAGATTTTTTTTCCCGAATTGATGTGCAGCATGAACACAGCGCCATAGGCAAATCCGCCGCGCAACATCCGCTTCCACCATTGGCCAAATCGTTTGATATCAGCGTCATGCAAAGCCATTGGGTTTTGGAGTCGCCATATTCTCCAGCCCTTCTCCCGCAACCTCAGGCACAGTTCAGGCTCCTCACCGGCTATCAATTGTTCATTGAAGCCACCAACATCGGTAAAGGCGGAAATGCGCATCATTGCAACTCCCCCACACTGAATTGACTCTCCGGCGGGGCTTTCCCACTCAATGTCACAAAGCTGGTTGTAGACCGTGGCATCAGGATGCACTTCCTTGAGGCGGCCACATGTCACTGCAAATTCAGACTTGTCTAGAAGAAACAATTCTGCCGCAGCAAGCCAACCATCAACCACAATACAATCGCCATCCACGAACTGGACAAACTGCAGGCTTGGCCATTTTTCATTTAACCGTCTGAATCCTGCATTTCTGGCGCGAGCAGCGGTAAACGGAATTGACATATCCAGAGCAATGGCATCGGCCCCAAGACTGTCTGCCTGATAAAGACTATTGTCAGAAGATCCTGAGTCTACATACACAACAGGGTGCATACCATGACGCAAGGAATGGAGACAGGCAACCAACCGTTGCCCCTCATTCCTGCCAATGACTACAATCCCTGTTTTCATGTCGCCGCTTTTTTCCTGATTGTCAACTGGCCACGCTCTAGAATCAGTCAAATTAATCTGACGCCATAAAAATTCTACGGTTTAATGTTTTTTAACAAGTCGCGGAACCGCAGGTGCTTGCAGTGTGGCCAGTCCAAACTTGCGCCGGTCCTCAAGTACCTCTTGAACAACATAGATTGTAATTTTCCTTGATCGTGTTGCAAAGCCATAAACCAGGGCCGCATCGCAGAGGCCATTGATAATGCGTGGAATGCCCCCGCTTGCTTCGGCAATCATCTGCGCAGCACCACGCGAAAACAAGCTTTCCTTGGCACCCGCCAAGGACAAGCGGTGATGGATATAATGGGCAGCTTCATCCATCGTCAGCGGACCCAAATGGAAATCAGAAGATATGCGCTGGGCAAATTGAACGAGTTCCGGCCTTTGAAGCATGGTGCGCAATTGTGGCTGACCAACCAGAATGACCTGAAGAAGTTGCGATCCATCAGCGTTGATATTTGAAAGCATGCGTAGCTCCTCCAAAGAAGCCAAATCAAGATTCTGCGCCTCATCCAACATTAAAACGGTATGTCGGCCCTGTTCATATTCTGAAATGAGAAATTCTTGAAACTGTCGAAACAAGGCAACATATCTTGTATGCTCAAAAGGCTGATTGAGCGAAAGCAAGATCCACTCCAGTAGGTTACCCTGCCCCAACATTGTGTTTGAGATTAGTCCAACAGTGATCTGGCTATCAATGCTATGCAGGAGTTGGCGCAAAAGGGTTGTTTTACCGCAGCCTATTTCGCCTGTGATCACCGTAAATCCTGCTTGGTTCAGGATGCCATATTCAAGCATGCCATAGGCGAGGCTGTGGTTTCGGCCCCAATACAAGAAATAAGGATCAGGAAGCATCGAAAATGGCTTCCCGGTCAGGCCGTAGAACTCTTCATACATCACTCAATCCTTGGACAACCAGAATACCTTGCCAAAACCGTGGTGGTTTTCAATACTCTTTTAAAGACAACGATTATAGGTTCTTTTGAATAACAGATTCCCTCCCTGTAAGGCTTGTCAAAGGGGGCGACATGGTAAATCTACCTTTTAGCTCCACAATGAGGAAACAATTGCGATTATTTGCTGAAATTTTAGGCTTTGCCCAAAAACATTATCAATATTGAACACGGTTAAAACGCCTTTTTAGTTACAACTAATTGCGTGGCACTGGTCCCGTCGATCCTCGCACAACCAGGTCAACTTTCCACAACTCATGGGGTTGTTTGCTAGCCGGATTATTGATCATCTCAATCAACAATTCTGCTACCCGGCTTCCGGCGGCGCGTATGGAGGAGCGCATCGTGGTCAAAGCTGGCACCAAGCCCTCTGCATTTAGAAAGGGCAGGCCGTCGTCATGAGCAATGAGAGAAACATCGCTGCCAATTTGCAGCCCCATTTCATGGGCAGCCCGGATAGCACCCGATATAAACAGCATGCTGGAAAAAACCAAAGCCGTTGGTTTGTTCTCCAAAGATAACAAGCGTTTTGTCTGCCGGTAACCATTTTCTTCTGTCATGGCATCGCTCGTCATGACAGTGGGATCTGCAATAAGGCCATTAGCAAGCAAGGCATCCTCATATCCTTGGCGCCGATGGCTTGCAAAGGTCATGGCTTCGTTGCCGTTGATCAGCCCAATGCGCCGGTGTCCCAAGTCAGTCAAAAGTTTGGTGGCTTGGCGAAACGCTCCCCGGTTATCAATATCCAACCACGCGTAGCCATCCTCCAGATCGCCAACACGACCGTGAACAATAAAGGGTAATTCCAATTCCGTAAGAAGTTCAATGCGCCAATCCTGCAACCTTGGCCCCATGACAACAACACCATCAACTGCACCACTTTGCGCATAGCGACGATAAACCGTCTGTTCATCCTCCAAGCCACCTACATGCAGCATGACGTCAAAGCCATTTGCGCTATAAACATCTCCCGCTCCCGCAATGAAATCAGAAAAATGCGGATCAATCATGAGTGTCCTGTCCGACGGCAAGACATGGCCAATTGCATGGGATTTGCCGGTGGCCAAGCGCATTGCATGGGGGTTTGGGCGGTACCCAACGCGCCGCGCCACTTCACCCACGCGGCGCCGCGTTTCTTCACTCACTTCAGGGTAACCATTCAAGGCACGGCTCACCGTTGTCTGTGAAAGATTCAAGTGCTTTGACAACTGCTTGAGATTCATGAAATAATTATTGCATGTTTCCAAAGCGCTTTCAATATTTCAATATAGTGGGAGTATTTTTTGCTGCACTGCACAATGTAAAAACAAATAATACTTGACGATTAGAGATACTACAGTCATAAGAAATTTACTCAAAGCGCTTTGGAAAAAACAATAATAAACCTGAAGCCTTGCTTTTCGTGTCTGCAACTTTGTTTTTTTAATGGGAGGACTACAACGTGAAGAAAGCTCTACTTCTAAGCGCAGCCTTGGCTGCAACTTTTATTGCCAGCCCTGCATTTGCAGAAATGAAATACAAGCCTGGCGAAGACGCAAAGTTTACATGGGCCAATCTTGATGAGCTCAAAAAGGTTGACCTCAAGGGTGAAACCCTCACAATTTTTGGACCTTGGCGTGGCGATGATGAAACCCACGTGCAAGTGGTCCTTGAATATTTCCGCGAAGCCACTGGCGCAGACGTGAAGTATTCCTCATCGGAAAACTACGAGCAACAGGTTGTGATCGACACCTCTGCCGGCAGCCCTGCAAATATTTCCGTGTTGCCACAGCCTGGCCTTATCGCTGACCTTGCAGGTAAGGGATTGCTCTCGCCGCTGACGGATACAGACGCAAAATGGATGGCAGAAAATTACGGTGCTGGCCAGTCATGGGTTGATATCGGCAGTTCCAAAGACAAGGACGGCACCAAGAAGTTCTTCGGTTTCTCTTACAAGACAGACGTGAAAAGCCTTGTTTGGTACAGCCCGGAAAACTTCAAGGACGCTGGTTATGAAGTACCAAAGACCATGGAAGAACTGATCGCACTGTCCGACAAGATCGTGAAGGATGGCGGCAAGCCATGGTGCATCGGTCTGGGTTCAGGTGGTGCCACGGGCTGGCCTGCCACGGACTGGATTGAAGACATTATGTTGCGCACGCAGCCCGGCGATGTTTACGACAAGTGGGTGACCAACGAAATCAAGTTCAATGATCCTGCCGTTATCAATGCACTGGATATTTTCGGCACCTTTGCCAAGAATGATGCTTATGTGGACGGCGGTGCTGCGGGTGTAGCATCAGTTGACTTCCGCGACAGCCCAAAGGGCCTCTTCTCAACGCCGCCCAAGTGCTACATGCACCATCAGGCATCGTTTATTCCATCCTTCTTCCCCGAAGGCACGAAGGTGGGCGTGGACGCAGACTTCTTCTACTTCCCGACCTATGCCGCAAAAGCAGATCTTGGCAAACCAGTATTGGGCGCAGGTACCCTGTTCACCATCACCAAGGATTCAAAAGCAGCACGCGCCTTCATCGACTATTTGAAGATGCCGCTTGCGCATGAACTCTGGATGGCTGACGGTGGTTTCCTGACACCGCTCAAGAGTGCAAATCCCGCAGCTTATGCAAACGATGCTGCCCGAAAGCAGGGTGACATCATGGCAACTGCCTCCACCTTCCGCTTTGACGGCTCAGACTTGATGCCCGGCAAGATTGGTGCGGGCGCGTTCTGGACCGGCATGGTGGATTTTGTTGGTGGTAAGTCATCAGCCGATACGGCCGCTGAAATCCAGAAGGCTTGGGACGCAATTAAGTAATCTAGGTTCCTCCTAGTATCGACGAAGAAGAAGCTCCGGACCTTAAGCCCGGTCCGGAGTTTATTATTTCCGTGCATGAATTTTATCAGCAGGAGCGGCTCACATGACAGCGCAAATTCTTTATGCCTTTATCACCGTCATTATCGGCGTTGGCGGATGCTTTGGTTATTTTTATGGCTCAAACTGGCTGTTGGACAAGACATTCCCCGCCAATGCCAACAATGATGCAAGTGCTGTTCGCAACCTGCGCATTCAAGCAAATATTCGGCCTTGGTTGTTTCTCGGCCCTGCACTTTTACTGCTGAGTGTCTATTTGATTTTCCCGGTCATCCAAACATTCTGGCTGTCCTTCCATGACAAGGCTGGTGACAAATATGTAGGCCTCGCCAACTATAAGTGGGCATTTTATGATGATGAATTCCGCCTTTCCATTTTCAACAACATCCTTTGGCTCGCCGTCGTACCAGCACTTTGCACGCTCATGGGGCTGGTCATTGCCGTGCTTACAGACCGATTGTGGTGGGGTAATCTTGCCAAGAGTTTGATTTTCATGCCGCTCGCCATATCATTCGTAGGTGCCAGCGTGATCTGGAAATTTGTGTATGACTATCGCGGCGAAGGCCAGGAGCAAATCGGCATCATCAACGCGATTGTCACCTGGTTCGGGGGCGACCCGCAGGTGTGGATTTCCCTGCCCTTCTGGAACAACTTCTTCCTGATGGCAATTCTCATTTGGATACAAACCGGATTTGCGACCGTTATTCTTGCGGCCGCGTTGCGCGGCATCCCCGAGGACACGCTGGAAGCTGCAACAATCGACGGCGCGGGACCCTTCAAGATTTTTTTCCGTATCATGGTTCCACAAATCTACGGCACCATTCTTGTGGTGTGGACAACCATTACAGTGCTTGTGCTCAAAATCTTCGACATCGTTTTAACCATGACCAACAGCCAGTGGGATACAACCGTTCTGGCCAACCTCATGTTCGATTGGATGTTTAGGGGTGGTGGTGACTTTGGCCGGGGTGCGGCCATTGCCATCGTCATCATGGTCGCTGTCCTTCCAATCATGATCTGGAACATCCGCCAGGCCAATGCCGAACAGAAAGGACATTGAGATGCTTAAGCAATTCAGACTTGAACCCTCGCGCATTGCACTCAATCTCGCGGTACTTTTCATCATTATTCTTTGGACATTTCCAACCGCTGGCCTGTTGATCAGTTCCCTGCGCGACAAGAACGACATCGCTGCGTCCGGCTGGTGGACAGCCTTGACAAGTGCCGATCAAAACAAGAAAGGCCGCCTCAAGGGCATGGCCGATCAAGTTGAGAAGGACGGCAAGTTTACCGTGACTGGCAATCTGTTTGAGGGTGCCGATGCGGCAAGCGGAAAGGTTTCTGCCTTTGGCACCAAGGTGCAATCCCCCGGTGCCAATCCTGCAGGATCAACCGTAACACTCGACAACGGCCAAACCCTGACGGTAAATGTCAATGGTTCCTACGTTCTGACGTCGCCAACGGCATTGACTGAGGAGAGCGGCGGGCGCGTGTTTTATATCTCGTCCCAGCCGCCACGCTTCACCACCGAAAACTATGAAACGGTGCTGTTCTCGGAAGGTATCGGCCGCTCTTTCGTCAACTCGCTCACCGTCACCATCCCGGCCACGATCATCCCGATCCTCATCGCCGCCTTTGCCGCCTATGCACTGGCCTGGATGAAAATACCGGGTCGCGGCTTCATCATCGCCGTCATCGTCGGCCTGCTCGTCGTGCCGCTGCAGATGTCGCTGATCCCGCTTCTGAAACTCTATAATTCCACCGGCTTCCTGTCGAAAACCTACCTCGGCATCTGGCTGGCGCATACCGGCTTCGGCTTGCCCTTCGCCATCTACCTGCTGCGCAGTTACATCGCCGGCTTGCCCAAGGACTTAATCGAGTCAGCACAGGTCGATGGCGCCAACGACTTCAAGATTTTCCGCCGCATCATCCTGCCCTTGTCATTCCCGGCGTTGGCCTCCTTCGCCATCTTCCAGTTCCTCTGGGTGTGGAACGATCTTCTGGTGGCGATGGTGTTCTTGGGGAGCGAAGAAGACAAGAAGGTCCTGACTTTCCAGCTCAACTCGCTCCTGGGTTCGCGTGGCGGCAACTGGGAAATCCTGACGGCTTCGGCCTTCATCACCATCATCGTGCCGCTCGTCGTGTTCTTCTCGCTGCAACGTTATTTTGTCCGCGGCCTGCTTGCAGGCTCCGTGAAGGGAGGCTGAAACCATGGCTGACATTAAGCTCACCAATCTCAACAAATCCTACGGCGCCGTCCATATTCTGAAGGACGTGAACCTCGACATCAAGTCGGGCGAGTTCATGGTCTTCGTCGGCCCCTCGGGCTGCGGCAAGTCCACGCTGCTGCGTTCGATCTGCGGTCTCGAGGCCATCACTTCGGGCACGCTTGAGATCGACCACGCGGTGGTGAACGAGGTACCGCCGTCAAAGCGCGGCATCGCCATGGTGTTCCAGTCCTATGCGCTCTACCCGCATATGAGTGTCTACGAGAACATCGGCTTCGCGCTGGAAAACCAGGGCCTTGACCGCACCACCATCAAGGAAAAGGTCGGCAAGGTCGCCGAACTGCTGCAGCTGACTCCCTATCTGACACGTCTGCCCAAGGCCTTGTCGGGTGGCCAGCGCCAGCGCGTCGCCATCGGCCGCGCCATCGTTCGTGGCGCCAAAGTGTTCCTCTTCGATGAACCTCTGTCGAACCTCGATGCCGCACTGCGCGTGCAGACCTGCATGGAAATCGCCAAGCTCAAGCGCTCGATGCCCAATACCACGATGATCTATGTGACCCACGACCAGGTTGAGGCGATGACGCTGGCCGATCGCATCGTCGTGCTACAGGCCGGCAAGGTCGAGCAGGTAGGATCGCCGATGGAACTCTATGACCGGCCCGCCAACACGTTCGTGGCCGGTTTCATCGGCAGCCCCAAGATGAACTTGATCACCGGGGCCCCGGCCGCCGCCCACAAGGCGCATACGCTGGGTGTCCGCCCTGAGCATTTCAGCATCTCGGCCACCAAGGGCGAAATTGCCGGCACGGTTGAATATGTCGAGGTATTGGGCAGCGACTCCTTCCTCTATGTCAGCACGCCGCATGGCTTGCTGACGGTGCGCGAGGAAGGCAAGACCAGCTTCAAACCCGGCGACAAGGCCCATGTGTCCCCGGTCGCCACCCAAACCCACCGCTTCGGCAAGGATGGCCAGCGGTTGAAGTGAACGCAGCCGCTACAAAACGAAGTCGTCGGCCGACAACAGCGTGACATCGAAGTTGCGGAGAACGATCTCCATGTCGATTCCGCCACCATCGATGTCGATGGCGATAATCGTATTTGAACGGAGCTGATAGGCGCCGATCTCGCCGCTGCCGCTGAACGGACTGGCGCCAATGAAGGTGAAGGCGTCATCGTCAACCGTCACTTCATTTGCGTCGATGCGCGACAAGTCGATCCGGTCGAAGAAATCCTGGTCGGCGCTCGGCCAAACAGTGAAGTCTAGGATGATGTCACGCGTGGCACCGGCAGCTGAATCATCCATTTCCTGATAGACAAATCGGTCCTTGTCATTCCCGCCCGTCTGCACATCACTGCCGAGACCACCCTGCAGAATGTCTTTGGAATCGCCAGTTGCAAGCTTGTCGCGTCCAAGGCCGCCAAACAGCCAGTCGCGGTTGATGCCCCCCGTCAGCACGTCGTCGCCACCGCGCCCATACATGACAGCGCTGAACTCATCAGTGGTGATAACGTTGGCTTTTGAATCCCCTTGGGTGATCCGCACAGCCTGAACCAGTGTCTGATTGCCCAGCGAATTTCCGAACAAGGCCCGTTCATAGACCCCTACCAGGCGCCCGTCGCCGATATCGGCAATCGTGCCGCCCAAACTGTCGTCATAGGGTCCACCCTGATTGTTCGAAATAATGGTCTTGGCGAGCACATAGCCTGCTGTGGGATCAAGCAGGCGGATCACTTGCTCGGTGCGTGCCGTTGAGTTGTCTCCGCAGATGAGGCCAAGGAACCCATTGCTGAATCGGGTGAGTGCGGGCTGCTCATCATCGCTGGCGCCGCCGGCATTGAACCAATCGTCAAATTTGCCATCGGCCGCCAGAGTGGCAACGGTGATATCGATGGTCCCGGTCTGCCAACCGTTGTCTTCATAGGCCACCGCAAAGCCACCGCCGTCCATGGCCGCAACACTGACATTGCGGTTGGTGGAGCCGAAGTCGTCGAGCAAGGTCGGTGGCTTCACATAGTTTCCATTGTTGTCGAGCACCGCATACCAGATTTCGGTATTGCCATTGGCTTTTGTGCGGGTCCAGGCGACGGCCGCTCCTTCACCGTCGAGGGCGGCAATACAAGGTTTACTATCGTTCTCGCTGCCGCCAGCAATCTCGAAAGCATCGACATAGCCGCCCGTGTCATCACGAATCAGAATTTCGATATTGCCATTGCCGGCAGCAACAGTGTTTTCGCAGGCAATAAAGAACCTGCCATTGCTGACACCCGCCACATCCGGATTGCTGCGGTTCGTCAGCCCAAGATCGATGCTCGTGGTCAGGTCCGCGCCATCCGTCCTATCAAACAGTTGCACGACGATAGAACCCGCCGCTTCTGCCGCCACTGCCAGATCGCCCGACGCTAACTGGGTGATCGACGCATTTGTGCCGATGATCGGGTTCCACGAGCCGTTGTTTGGCGAAAGATGCTCACCGACACCTTCGGAGTCCGAAATCACGCCGCTGAGTGATGTCCCGTAGTCGCCGATATAGGCATAACCGCCGCCGTCAAGACCAATGGTGTCGTGGTTGCCATCCGCTTGACCGCTCCATTTGACGAAGATGTCCAGCCGAAAAGTTAAGGTCAAAGCCACAGTCAAACTCCATGAGTTCTATCGCGCCCTCGTCAAGAACATAGAAAGCCCAGCATTGCGAAGTCAATGCCGGGCCCATTAACCGGCTTCCACCGGGCCGCCGTTCGGGATATTGACGGAATCATTGCAGAAGAGGGTTTCATGAATTTCGCATCCGACAATGTCTATGGCGTCCATCCCAAGATTCTCGACGCTTTGGGCGCGGCCAATGCCGCGACAGCATCTTCCTATGGCGGCGATGATCTCACCCGGAAATCGGAAGAAAAACTCGCCGAAGTATTCGGCTGCGAACTCAAGGCCTTTCTCGTCACCACCGGCACGGCGGCAAATGGCCTGGCGCTCTCGGCCATCACGCCGGGCTATGGCGCCATCATCTGTCACGCCGAAGCCCATATCAATTGCGACGAATGCAACTCGCCCGAACATTTCACCGGCGGTGCCAAGATCATCGGGCTTCATGCGCCGGGCGGCAAGATCGTGCCGGCCATGGTCGAGAAAACCCTGAAGGGCTTCATCCGCGGCGAACATGATCCGAAGCCCCGTGGCGTGTCGCTCACCAACGCCACCGAACTCGGCACCGTCTATTCACCCGCCGACGTGAAAGCCATTTCCGATGTCATCCGGCCACGTGGTATGAAACTGCACATGGATGGTGCGCGCTTTGCCAATGCCGTGGCAGGGCTTGGTGTTACGCCAGCTGAGATCACCTGGAAATCCGGTGTCGATGTCATGTCCTTTGGTGCCACCAAGAACGGCGCCATGATGCTCGAGGCCGTGGTATTTTTCGATCTGGCGCTGGCCGAAGATTTTGCTTACCGCCGCATGCGCTCGGGCCAGCTGGTTTCCAAGAGCCGTTACTTGGGCGCTCAGATGCTGGCTTATCTCGACAATGACCTATGGCTGGAGAACGCCCGGCGGGCAAATTCACTTGCGCAGAAACTGAGCCACGGCCTCCGCCAGTTCAACACCATCCGCATTCCCAACCCGGTGCAGGCCAACGAGGTCTTCGCGGTCATTCCGCGCAGCCTCAACGACCGCCTGCTGGCATCGGGTGCTAAATTCTACGACTGGATGCCCGACAGCCTTGGGCAAGACATTGCCGATGACGAGATCTTCGTGCGCTTCCTGTTGTCTTTCGCAACACCGGAAGCCGACGTCGACGCCTTCCTGAAACTGATCGCCAAAGCATAAAATCAAAAGGGCGCCCGTTGCCGGACGCCCCACTCTCATTCACGTACCCGACCGGATCAGGCCGCCTTGCGGGCCTCGATCACATTGCCCTGGACCACGCCATTCACCGGAATGGTGCGCGGTTTCAGGGCTTCGGGCACTTCGCGTTTCAGCGAGATGTGCAGCAAGCCGTTCTCAAGGCTGGCGCCTTGCACCTGAACGTGGTCGGCGATCTGGAACCGGCGCTCGAACACCCGCGCCGCGATGCCTTGATGCAGGTATTCCACCTTGGTCTCGGGCTTGTCGGATTTCTTGCCCGACACTGTGAGGGCAGTGCCCTTGACCTCAATGTTGACGTCGGCGGGGCCAAAACCGGCAACCGCCATGGTGATACGGTACTCATCTTCCGACAGGCGCTCGATGTTATAGGGCGGGTAAGTCGTGGCCTCGACGGCCGATGCTTCATCGAGCATGCGGGCCAGGCGGTCAAAACCGACGGTCGAGCGATAGAGGGGGGTAAGGTCAAACATGGTTCCATTCTCCTTGAGCAATGTCACATTGGGTGCCCGCCGCGCTTGGCCGGGCGTTTTTCAGTCCGTGGACCCGTTTGGCATCCACGGTACTGAAATAGGAAGGCTTGGAAGTATTTCAAGCCGCCGCAATGCCGCCACGAGATTGAATTGCAGGTGAACCAAAACTTCGGACGGGGTTCAAGAAGCGATTGCTAGTTTCCGTCTCAACGATGACCACCAAGGCCATCGAAACTGAGATCAACAAGGAACTGAATCATGATCACCAAATCCCTCATCGCCGCCGCCGCCATTGCATCCACCATGGCCGTTGCCCTTCCCGCCTCGCAGGCCCAGGCCGGCGTCGATATCAAAATCAACCTCGGCCTCGGTGGCTTTGGCCCCGGCCATCACTATGGTCACGGCTATTATGGCCCCAACCACATCAGCTGCAAGATAGGCCGCAACATCGTCGACAACTCTGGCTTCAACTTCGTCAAGGCCGTGGACTGCAGCCTGCCGGGCTACAAATACGTCGCCTGGAAGGCCGGCAAGAAGTTCGTGGTCAGCGTTAACCGCTTCGGCAGTATCTACAAAGTTAACAAGATCTGAACGTAACGGTCTGGAAACGACCAAGAGGGGTGCCAACCGGCGCCCCTTTTGCGTTCGCCTCAGATTTGCCGCGAAGCTGAACCACAGATGAACAAGACAGTCGAGTTCCGTTCAGGACCGGTGTTCTAGTGTGTCTGTCAGGCGGCCGGGGGGCCGTGTTTGAGAGGAGGCCAATATGGCATTGAAGACAACGATCGCGGCAGTACTTGCCGCACTCACCATGACTCTGTTCGCCGGTTCGGCTGCCGAAGCAAAAACCAAGGTTGTCATCAATTTTGGCAATGTCGGTTGGGGGGTTCATTCCTGCTGGGGTCGCAACCGGCACTGTGGCTGGCACCCCCGCCACAATTACTATCACCATACGCCACGCTTCCATGGCAAGACGGTCGTCTACCTCGGCGGCAATGGTGGCCATGCCAAGAAGCATCGCGTGAGCTGCACCAAGGCTAGTAACATCGTTGACCGCAGGGGCTATAACGACGTCCGGATCGGTGACTGCCGCGGCGATGTCTACACCTTCAACGCCCGTAAGAACGGCAAGTACCACCGTGTGCGGGTCAACGCTCACAATGGCAACATCATCGGCTCGAGCCGTTACTAGTCCAGAACGACCGAAAAGTACGCAGGGCCGCAATTCCGGCCCTGCGAGCATCCTGATGGGGGTATTTCATGCGCGTGCTTGGCGTTGTACTTTCGTGCACTGTCCTCCTGGCTTTCACGGCCCTCTCCGTCACCGCGGAAGCTGGTGATCGCCGCAAATTTCGACGCCTCGGCGCACCGGGTGATCATTATTACGCCGGGCCGGGTTTCGTGCACCGGATGCCGGGTTTGCGCCTGATGTTCGGCGATTACGCACTGTCGGAAGAGGAATTCAACGCCCTGTATGGCGAGGGCGAGGAATTCGATGAGTCTTACTACGAACCCCAACCCCTGGCCACCACCAAGCCGAAGGTCAAACCGGCAGCAAAACCGGCAATCGCGGCAAAACCTGCCGCTGTGAAGCCCGTGACCGCCTCGAATGCCGAAGGCCCCGTGACGGCGCCGCCGCCCGCCCCTGCCGCCACCACCGCGTTAACCTGCGGAAAGGCCGGCACCATCATTGAAGGCTACGGTTTCTCGGGCGTCAAAGCTGGCAGCTGCAAGGGCAAGGTCTATGCCTTCAATGCCACGCGCGACGGCAAATCCTTCGCCATCAAGGTCAACGCCGCCAATGGCGAACTGACTGAAGTGAAGAAGCTGAACTAGCCCGCGCCGCCACTTGCGGGAGCACCCTCAAGCCCTTAGGACTGGGCGTGATGGAACTCCATCCGACCCTCGAAAACCCGCTGCCACCCGGCGCCATCTGCATGCCGGTGCTGACCCGCGACCGGCAGCTGCTGCGCGGCATGCTGGCCTGCCCAAAGGAAGCCCGCGGCACCGTTGTGATCATTGGCGGGCGCGGCGACTTTGCCGAACGCTATTTCGAAACCATGCACGACTTGATGGCCAGGGGCTTTGCCGTGGCATCGGTAGATCTGCGCGGCCAGGGCGGCTCCGAACGTACCGCGAAGAATCCTTACCGCGACCCCATCCGCAGCTTCACAAGCTTCGATGAAGATATCCGGGCCTTCATGGAAGAAGTCGTGCTGCCGGAATGCCCCGCCCCCTATTATGCGCTTGGCCATTCAACTGGTGGTCACGTTTTACTGCGGGTTCTTCGCAACAAGAACTGGTTCAGCAAGGTCATTCTGGTCTCGCCACTGGTCGATGTCATCTATGGCGCCTGGCCAAGGCCGGTTGCAGCACTCACCGTCATCTGTGCCAATCTCCTGGGCCTCGGCAGTGTATTCCTGCCGGGCATGCGCAAGACGCCGATGGGCCGCGAGGATTTTCCGGCGAATACTTTGACGTCCGACGAACGGCGTTGGAACCGCGACAGCGCCACGCTCGAAGTAGCACCACACCTGGGCTTGGGTGGTGCAACGTTTGCGTGGTTTGGTGCCGCGCGCCGCTCACTTGCCGCCGTTTCGGCCATGCGCCGCCGTCCGCAATCGCCGGTCCTCATCATCGCGGCGGAGGCTGACAGGGTGGTCAGCAATGCCGCGACCCGCAAGCTGGCCCGCAGCGTTCCCGGCATAGCCCTTGCCTTCGTGCCCGACGCCCGCCACGAGATCCTGACCGAGCGCGACCATGTCCGCCGTCAGTTCCTCGCCGCCTTCGACAGCTTCATCGGCACTGGCCAGGGAGCTTAACCGCCGATCTGCTCGTAAGCGAGATTGATGCGTACCAGCATGGCGGCGGCGTAGTCCTTCATTTCCTTGGGCAGGTCGAGCGCCGAAAAGCGGTCCGGGTGATAGGCTTTGACCATCACATGATAGGCCTGCCGGATGGCATCTTGCCCGGCATCGCTCCCAACTCCCAGAACCTTGTAGGGGTCGAATTGTTCGCGGTCGCCGGTGCGGCGCTGCATATTCATCTGGCTGGCCTTAGGCACCTCGATCAGTTCGACTGTGGCAATGGCGGATTTGGCGACGAAATACTGTTTTCCCGCGCCATTTACCACATCGAGAAAGACATCGGTGCTGTTCAGGGCGTCATTGAGTTTGGATGTCAGTGACAAGCGCACCGACACGGTGTCTGTCTTGCCGTCCACGAAGGTCATAGCCACCAGGGCCCTGATGGCGTTGGTCTTGTTGTTCTGGAACACGTGGGTCCCCCCTTTTTGGCCGTTCTCTCCCGCTTCTAGGCTTTTTACCGCCAAACAACCGTTAAATTGCCTTTGCATGCTGCACGTGCTAACCGCAGCCGCAACTCCCACAGTTAAGAAAGTCTGTGCGCCCTCATGAAACTGCGCAACATTGCCATCATTGCCCACGTCGACCACGGCAAAACCACCATGATCGACCGCCTGCTGTCGCAGTCGGGCTCGTTCCGCGAGAACCAGAAAGTGGCCGAACGCGCCATGGATTCGAACGATCTCGAACGCGAGCGCGGCATCACCATCCTCGCCAAGGTGACGTCCCTCAACTGGAAGGACACCCGTATCAACATCGTTGACACCCCCGGCCACGCCGACTTCGGCGGCGAGGTTGAGCGTATTCTCAACATGGTTGATGGCGCCGTGCTGCTGGTCGATGCCGCCGAAGGCCCGATGCCGCAAACCAAGTTCGTGTTGCAGAAGGCCTTGAAGATCGGTCTTCGTCCCATCGTCTGCATCAACAAGATCGATCGTCCGGATGAGCGCCACAACGAAGTCGTGAACGAGGTCTTCGATCTCTTCGCCAACTTGGACGCGACCGAGGAGCAGCTCGACTTCCCGATCATCTACGGCTCGGCCAAGCAAGGCTGGATGTCTGACAGCCCGACTGGTTCTCAGGAAAACATGGCGCCGCTGTTTGACCTGATCGTCAAGCACTTCAATCCACCGGTAGTCGAGGAAGGTCCCTTCCGCATGCTGGTGACGACCATCGAAGCCAACCCTTTCCTCGGCCGCGTCCTCACCGGCCGCATTCGTTCTGGCTCGATCAAGGCCAATCAATCGGTGAAGGCACTGTCGCGCGATGGTTCGATTGCCGAACAGGGCCGCGTCTCCAAGGTGCTGTCTTTCCGCGGCCTCGAGCGTATTCCGGTTGATGAAGCCGAAGCCGGCGACATCATCGCCATCTCGGGCCTCACGATCGCAACGGTGGCCGACACGATCTGCGACACAAGTGTCACCGAGCCGATCCACGCCCAGCCAATCGATCCGCCGACGCTGACCATGACCTTCCGCATCAATGACGGCCCCTTGGCCGGCAAGGAGGGCGACAAGGTTCAATCCCGCGTCATCCGTGATCGCCTGCTGCGCGAAGCCGAAGGCAACGTTGCCCTCAAGGTTTCGGCGTCCGAAAACGAAACCGACGCTTTCGAAGTGGCGGGCCGTGGCGAATTGCAATTGGGCATCTTGATCGAGACCATGCGCCGCGAGGGCTTCGAACTCACTGTCGGCCGTCCCCGCGTGGTGTTCCGCACCGATGAGGAGACGGGCGAGAAGCTGGAACCGGTCGAAGAAGTCATCGTCGACGTCGACGAGGCCTATACCGGCATCGTTGTCCAGAAACTGTCCGAGCGCCGCGCCGAAATGCGCGACATGCGGCCATCAGGCGTAGGCCGTCAGCGCATCGTCTTCCATGCGCCGACCCGTGGCCTGATCGGCTACCAGTCGGAACTGCTGTCGGATACCCGCGGCACGGCGATCATGAACCGGCTATTCCATTCCTATGCGCCGTTCTTCGGCGAGATCCCCGGGCGCCACACCGGTGCTTTGTTGTCGAACAGCGATGGTGATGCCGTGGCCTATGCGATCTTCAACCTGCAGGATAGGGGGCCGATGTTCATCGAGCACGGCACCAAGGTCTATGCCGGCATGATCATCGGCGAGCACACGCGCGGCAACGATCTCGAGCTCAACGTCATCAAGGGCAAGAAGCTCACCAACGTCCGCGCCTCCGGCAAGGACGAGGCGACGGTGCTCACCCCGCCCATCAAGATGTCACTCGAGAAAGCGCTCGCCTATGTCGGCGAGGATGAGCTCGTCGAAGTAACGCCGAAGTCGATCCGCCTGCGCAAAGCCATCCTCGACCCCAACGAGCGCAAACGCGTCAGCCGCCAAAAAGAAGCCGAAAGCGCGGCATAAGTCCAAGAGCCCTCATCCGCCCTTCGGGCACCTTCTCCCATGGCGTTGCCACGGGCGAAGGCACATCACATTGGCCGCCTTCTCCCGCCGCAGGTGGGAGAAGGTCCCGAAGGGGGATGAGGGCCTCTTCACTTAGCACTTGACAGTTTATTCCTAGTATGACTATAGTCCTCGCGTTCCATCCCCTTTGGGGTCCTGCTCATGACGGTGAGCTTCGGATGGGGTGGAATGGCAGGCCTGCGGGTTCCGGTTAACGTGGCCGGAACTTCCGGGGGCAGGCGGAGAGCCCCGGGGATACTACGATCCCCGCGCCGCATAAGGCAGTTAGGTTCCCTCAGACGGGAGTTCCGAAGTGCTCTCCGTTTTCGCGAAGAAGTCCTGCCGGATTTCGGGCGCTGCTTGGCGCTATTACCGCCAGCTTGCACAAGCTGGCACCATCGCACCGGGCAGCGCCCGT
>JANLTS010000421.1:0-5016 GCA_031363045.1 Hyphomicrobiales bacterium | reverse complement strand
TGGCAGCCAGGTCCTTGAGGAACAGAGCATTCATTGTTCCTTTGAGACCAACATGGAGTTCATTGATTATGCCATCAGCAAGCGTCACGATCTGGATGCGGCTAAATCGCATCACTTTGTAAAGCGCTGCAATATCTTCCTGGTCGCGGGACAGCCGATCAAGGCTCTCTGCTATGACAACATCAAACTTGCCGAGGCGCGCGTGCTCTTGGAGCCTTTGATAATCGGCACGGCAAACCGTTGAGCCGCTGGAGGCCATATCAGTGTAGGTGTCGAGAATAAGCCAACCTTCTCGGTCAGCTTTTTCGCGACAAATGCGTAACTGATCCTCAATCGACGCTTCCCGCTGGAGGTCCGATGAGTACCTGGCATAGATGACGGCACGAAGTTGGGTCATGGGCTGGGCCTCCGGGATGGATGGCGAAGACGGGACAGAGCTTCGCTGTAGCGGCGATGTGCGTCAAGCCCACGTGCTTGATTGTAGAACTTCTCTGTTGTTTTGAAGGAGACATGTCCCAACACGGGTGCTGCGACGCGAACGTGTTCGGGATCGTGGACCGCGAGCGTGGTCGCGGCGGCATCACGGAAGGCGTGTGGGTTGATGGCGACACCGAAGGCGGCTTTCGTGCGTTTCCTGACAATGGCAAAGAGTCCGCCTTGCGTAAGAGCAGAACCCGTTGTGGCCACCCACAAGTGCGTGCCGGCTCTGCTCAGCCACCGATAACAGCGCGCAGCCAATACAGGACGGTGGATCTGCAGATAGGTATCGAGCTGAGGCCGCAGTTCCGCTGGCCAATCAAAGTCCAGGGGATTGTGTGTTTTCGTTGACGAGCCAGGTATGGCGACGATCCAGTTGTTGCCAATCTTGATGAGTTCCGTGCCAATCCGGAGTTGGACGAAGTTCTTGCTGCGAAGCGGCATGAGCGCCAGACTGGCAATAATCAACCCATCGCGGAACAACATTGCTGCCGCAACAAGCGATGTCAGTTGAGTGGCTTCAGCCATCAACTTTTCACCCAGGCCAAAGAGCTCATCTGATCCGCGCAACAGCAGGCGCTTGTTTTTCCCCTTCACCACGATTGCCCCAATCTTTCTGGCCAGATGGGTGATGAAGCGCCAGTCTTCACTTGGTGCAACGAGCCGCGCCATGAGTACGAGGTCCGTCAGACGGAGCGCGATGGTCGAGGGCATGTTGCCCAAACCCTGCAATTCGCGGACGTAATGCTCGACAGTCTCCTTGCGGATACGCTTGGCTGGGTCAGGTACACGGTCAATCTCTCCCGTACGCAGCAAGAAGCCAAGCCACCGTCCATAGGAGGCCTGCAGGCGGCGATTGCTGTGGGGACGCATCGTGGCTCGCTCGCCAGCTTCGTCAGCAAAGGGGTCCGTGGTACGTAGGGCAGATGCCCATGCGGTCTGATCTCGTTGCGGCCAAAGATCGAGTGGCACTATGATAGTGGTGGTGCTCCTGCCGCAGTACCTCTGTTCGGGGGACATCACTTTTTCCTCTTGCCATTCGGGGGCGTCACCGGCCTTTCGCGAACTCTGCGGACCGTATCAGTAAAGTGTTGTCTCGCCTTGCGCTCCATGTGGCCCGCATAGAATCGTGCGGTCGTATTGATGCTGCGATGACCGAGAACCGAGCGAACGGTCTCGTAGGCCCCGGGATTCGCACTGAGATAGATGGAGCCAGCGATGGCGCGGAACAGATGCGGATTGACCGTGTCTCCGGTGAAGGTCTTCACCGTCTCCATGATCTGGCTGCGCAGGGTGTTCGGCACCTTGTGAGAAAGTCCTACGCCTGCAAACAGGTAACGGTTCTGCGGGTCGGCCTTGCGGTGGTTGGTCGTGAACCATTCAAGCATATCGAGAGTTTCTGGCGAGAGTTCGAACTCCAGATCAACCACGTTCTTCACGTCTTCCTTGGGAATGAAGAGATGCGTCTTGTCGCCAACTCTGATGAGGTTGTGGTCCAGCTGTAGTTGGCACAGATTGCTGAGGCGCAATGGTGCATTCAACAGGATCTCGATCGCCATGGCTGCTGTGCTCAGCCCCGTCTTCCGTGCCTTAGCCGATTTCGCTGTTTCCACGTAACGGCGAATGGCATGAGGCAGGTTGGCGATAGCCTGCAGCGTCTCCGGTGAATCGAACGGGCGCAACCGGTCTCGGGTTTTGTCGCTCATTGCCTGCGCTGGGGGTGCCAGTTTGCTGACAATCTTTGACATGGCAGACAAGGTGGCGTCGTCAGACTTGAGCCAATGGCGGGCAATGAGCCGAAGGCTTGCCGCGAGGTTGTGCAATGAGGGACTGAGCTTGTCACCCCCTCGCTTGTAAAACCATTGGAGTCCTCGCTTGTAATTGTCGAGTGTCAGGCAGGCTGCAAGGGACGTGAGAGTTTCAGGCTTGGTGCCCTGGTGCACAAGCGCTGCAGCAAAACTCCGGAGATCATGGGCGCGCAACTTCAAGGTAGCCGGCCGCAGCGGGCGCGCGGGGCCGTCTTCACTCAGATCTTTGCCTGCCAGGCGGTCAAGGAACTTGTCCACTTCGACCTTTAGGCTGTCGGGATAAGCCTCCCAAGGCAGGCTGTAGGTCATCGGATTGGGCGGCTTCCTCAGTGCGATCTGCGGCCACGAGAGGCAAGCTTCCCGCATGCGCTCCCACGACTGGCGGGCAGCCTGCCAGGATTGCTCCGGGTTACCGAGGAGGGTGTCCGACAGGAACTCCGAACGGAACTGGTCGATATCGGCTGAGGTTAGGTTTGCAGGTGTAATGTGGTGGGCCGATAACCAGCGCAACAGGCGTGACAGGCGCAATCCGCAGGACCCCACCTTGCGTGCTTCGGTGGCGAGCAGCTCCCATTCTGGCAAGAGCGCTACGGTGCTCGCTCCTGGCATGATCGGAACAACCAGCTTCAGTGCAGCGCGCAAGAGGCTCCTGATGTTGGCCCAGCGACCAGGAGACAGGCTCAGGCTGATTGCAGATGCCGCATCGAGACGGCGGCCAAGCCCCCGTGGATCAGCGGCAATCATGTGGGGTTCTGCACCAACTACTTTGGCTGCAAGACGTACCGCCGAGCGCATGTCCTGTTTGCGTTTACCGGTAATGTCCTGGGCCGTATCGATGGCGGTGAGAACATCTTGAAGAGTGGCTCGTGAAGGGGTTGTTGTGGTCATTTCAGGCCTCGTGATGACACGTGATGACAGGGGTCCAAAATCGTGAGAAGGTCGTCATAGCATATGATACGAAGAACTCTTGGACCTCCTCACGCGGCATTGATATTGTTTGATATTTGTCAACTGCTGTCAAGTCATCTCTCCGGCAGTCAGAAGGGCCTTCAGGGCCTCTTCACTGACACGCACAGAGCGCCCGATGCGGATCGCCGTGAGTTCACCGGCATCAATCAACCGGTGGATGGTGCGGCCACTCACCTGCAGACGGTTTGCCACATCCTGGATGGTGAGAAGGGAAGGCGCCGAGGGCAGCTTGGCCTTCAACGGTTTAGACATCTTGGCTTTGATCATTAGTGTTCTCCGGATTGGGATCAGTTCCGTTCTCACTGGCAAGCCACGCAGCAGCGGCCTCGCGTGCCAGGAGGCGCACAAGGGCAATGAGGACAGGATGTGGAGGTGAGGGGTTGGATAGCGTCGTCAGCGACCCACGCAACCGAGACGCCTGAGCTGCTGCTCCTGCATTCCCTTTGGGAGACTTGCTCCCCTTGCCATGGTCGCGAATCGACTGCATGGCCGCTCAATATTCACAGATTTAAGGGGGCGTTTGGGGTTTTTCCGAAGCCACTGATAAAAAGCCATTTTCTGGCATTTTCAGCCCATTCGCCGAGTCGAATGGGACGGAAAATCTGGAACTATGCAAATCAGGTCCGAATGACCCGCCTCTAAACCTGTCTTGTGTTACAACAAAATGAGACCGCGTTTTCTGGTGACGACTAGCCGCTTGGCCATCACTTCCGACGTCGCGGCCTAGCATCATGGACATGCGCAGGGCACAGGCCTTTATCAACGCCATGATGATCGAAAGCGCTCCACATCCGTCATTCAAAATCGGCTGGGCTTTCGACTAGAGACAGCGGGTGTGCCACTTCCACCAAGCAGCGATGTCTGACCTCGGTAGAGTTCGACACCACACAATTTTTCACGAGTTCTGGGACACAGCGACAAACGCCTTTCTCGCGGAGCAGTCGCTGCTTCGCCACTACGTTGCTGTTCGGCATGCTCGCGTTCGGGAGGTGGCGCTGGCGGTCGGTACCGATACGTTCCAAAAGTTGTGGATCGACTACCTCTCAAGCCACAGGAAGCGCAGCAAGAGAAAGGAAAACGCCCAATGGGCAAGCGAGAGCCCATCTTCGTTACTAAAGTAGTTCTGCCGTATTAAGACGAGCGCACAGACCAGTGGAGCCACTGCAAGCTCTGATTCGCGTCTGTACAAAAGACCCTGGTGCAGTTCGACGGCTACAACGCGTTGGCGTCAACGGAGAGATGTTGTTTCTAGGGAAGCTTCTGTCTTCGCTTCCTACCGGGTCTGCCGTTGTGCCTGCTGCTTCTTCCACGTGGCGTTCGGGGCAGAAAGCAGCGACTCTATGAATCCCGAGTAGCCACCTTCCTTCTTGAGAATGGCGACGACCTTCTCGCGTCATCTCGGCCAATGCGCCTCAGGCCAGCGTTCGAACTTTCGGCTCCCGGTTGTAAAACCGCTTCGCTGCAGCCTTGAGAAATTCCCGGCCAAGATCGGTGACACCTTCGTCTGGCTCGACCCCTGCCTTGTCCAGGAGGGCCTTGGCGCCCGGAGATGCGCCAATGGCTTTGAGATGCCCGAAGGCATCCATCACGAATTGCACGGCTGCAGCTTCCTTTGCGAGTTTGCGCGCTGATTTTTCCTCGAGAACCAGCGCCACCGCATCGACGATGCAGGACGGCGTACCAACCAATTGACCGTCAGCTTTCAACGAGCCTCCCTTGACGTTCAGCTCGCCAATCTTGGGGGCGATCAACATCGCGCTGG
>JANLTS010000409.1:0-5579 GCA_031363045.1 Hyphomicrobiales bacterium | reverse complement strand
GATGGCCTTTGCCGCATCGGCGGCGGTGCTGCTTTTGGGGATGCGGTTTGTTCTCGCGGCCATCTTCTCACGTCTCATTCAACGTGATGGGTTCAAGCGCAATCTTGCAGTGATAGGCGTTGGTCAGCAGCTCGACCGTTTGACTGCGGCAATTGCCCAGAATTCATCGGTGCCCGTTCGCGTCGCGGGCATCTATTCCGCCGGTGAAAACGCCGCGTCAAGGCAAATTGAACAGGGGCAATTCGGCGGCGTGGAAGACCTCATCCGCGATGTGCGGAACAATCTCGTGGATGACGTGGCCATTGCCTTGCCGTGGTCAAGGGACAGCGAGATTGAAACGCTTGTCATGAAGTTGCGCGAACTGCCGGTGAATGTCTACTTGGTGAGTGATCTGGTGGGATTCCGCCTCCGGCTCAGGAGTGCGCCCGATCACTTTGGCGGATTGCCGGTGTCGGAACTCGTCGGCAAGCCGATGTCCGGTTGGGATGCGGCAATCAAGGCCGCCGAGGACTATATTCTTGCCTCCCTGATCCTCGTGGCCATTACTCCGCTGCTGTTGCTGATTGCGGTTCTGATCAAGCTTGGCAGTCCTGGACCGATTCTGTTCCGGCAGAAGCGCGTCGGCTTCAACAATGAAGTTTTTTCGGTTATGAAGTTCCGCACCATGTACCATGGCGAGCCACCGTCGGACCGAGTGGTCCAAGCCAAGCAGGGCGACCCCCGCATTACGCCGCTTGGCCGTATACTCCGGCGCTGGAGCCTCGATGAGCTCCCGCAATTTCTCAATGTCCTGAATGGAACGATGTCACTTGTCGGGCCGCGGCCGCATGCAATTGACCACAACGATGAATTTGCGCGCCGAACTAAAAGCTATTTCGCCCGGCACCGTGTCAAACCCGGAATAACCGGACTGGCCCAGGTCAAGGGCTTTCGCGGTGAAACCGATACCGAAGAAAAGCTCGAGGGACGCGTCCGGAACGACATCTACTACGTCGATAACTGGTCTCCCCTGCTGGACATGTCCATCCTGATTCAGACCGTCATCGTCTGCATTGTGGGCAAGAACGCCCACTGAACCGCAGTCCAATCTTCACGCAAGCGCAGGCAAGCCGCGCGAAATTTCTCCGTGAAGCGTCTGTTGCGTCTGTGGCGGGACTCTTCCCAAGCCGGCCCTCGCCACCCAAGATCACAAAAAATCATTCATTTGCAGATGGTTAGGGGCGCAAGTGGCGACCCTGTGTTGGCAAACGGCAGGTCCGCCCTCAAAAATTGTCCCGTTGACGTTGCGGTGACCATCTGGAGATTTGAAAGGTGACTTGAAGAACGAAAAACGCTATCAGTTTGCGCAGTTGTACAGCAATGGAGGGGACCTTGCTTCGTGTGATCGCCTGCCTATTCGTCGCCGTTTGGATCTCCGGTATTGCCCGGGCCGAGTCTTATATTATCAAGCCAGGTGATAGGCTGGAGGTGACTGTCTGGCAGGAACCGAAGCTCAACAGGGTTGTTGTGGTCGCCCCGGACAGCCGCATTTCCTTCCCCCTTGTGGGCCGAATCAAAGCGGGCGGCACAACTCTTGATGCCGTCGAGGCTTCCATCAAGAGCCGGCTGGCCAAGCAGTATACCTCCGACATCGACGTGACGGTGGCCATTGCCGAGATCAAGGAAAAGCCACCGCGCCCGCCCGAACAGGAAAAGGAAAAAATCCTCCCTGGCATTTTCGTGACGGGGGAAGTGGCAAGACCCGGCCGCTATGAGTATCGCAGCTCCCTCAATGTGCTTCAGGCGCTTGCCCTTGCCGGTGGGCTCGGACCCTTCGCGGCGGAAAACCGGATCAAGATCAGGCGTAAGGAAAGTGGTACCGAAAACCTTTATGAATTCGATTACGAGGCCTTTACTGAAGGTTATGACCTTTCGGGTAACATGATGCTTCAGAACGGAGATGTCGTCATCGTTCCGGAGCGTGGCCTGTTCGAATAGATAGCTGAGTTGTGGTGCCGGCGGTGAGATGTTTTCGACCCACATCCTGTCTCGCAGTGGTGCTGCTGGCCGCTAGCCCGATATGGGGACAAGCCGAAGCAGGCGACTGGTCGCTCAGGACCAACCTGACTGAGATTGTGTCGGTCAATGACAACATCGGGTTCGTGCCTGACCCCGATGGATATGTTTTCGGTTCCTTCTCCCAAATTGGCCTCACCTCGCAATACCGCACGCATATTGATGATTTCATTGTCAACGGCGGGCTTGGTTATCAAACCTATTTTGGCGACTCCGGCGATATACCAGGTGACCGCCTCATGCCAAGTGCTAGCGCCTCCTATGTCCGCACGGGCAAGTCCAACACCTTCTCGCTCAGTGGCTCTCTTGACTACGCGCCCGCGTCCGACACGAGTGGTCTCGAAATCCCCGATGTGGAAACCGCCGGGGACCGTGTGAGCGTCAGCGCCAATTCATCGATAGCCCACAAGATCAATGCCCGCAACGATGTGACCCTCTCGGCCCGTGCGTCGAAGGTCGATTTCATTGACGCAGCCGCTTCGGATGACCCGTTTGTTACGCTCGGCAGCTCAATGTCCTGGCACAGCAAGCTTTCCAAACGCGTCGACTACACGCTCAACGGCAGCGTGGACTGGTATAGTTACGACGATGCGGTCAACCGCGAAAGATACTACTACGTCCTTCGCAACGGAACGGCCGCCAAGCTTTCCAATCGTTTAAGTGTCACGGCCAATGTCGGTGGAACGCTGAGCCAAACAATTAGCGACAATCCCGACTCTGTTTCGGTGGGTGCTATCGCAGACGCCGGATTCACCTATGCCCTCAAGGATGGAGCTTTTGCGGGTGGGGTCTCGTATGGATTGACGCCAGATGACAACGGTGATTTCAGCAACAGCCTGGGGTTCAGCGCCTCCATCAACCACACCGTCAATGATCTGATGAGTGTCCGGCTCGGTGGCCAGTATCGGTTGTCGGACAGTAGCCTCAATGGCAGCCTCGCCAACTCAACGATTAGTATATCCCCTAGCCTGTCCTACACTCTAGCTCGGGACTGGAGACTGTCGGCGAGCTATCAATTCGCCTGGACTGATGATGAGACCGGAACGGCAATCCAGAATAGCATTCAACTTACCCTGTCTCGAGACTATGTTCTTATGCCGTAACGTCGTTCCGGCGATCCCTGTCTTCGGTACGCTCTCAGGTTCTTGGAAAGCAGAGCCCGAAGACGGGAACCGCCCATTTGTTAGTCTTGCGATACTGGCGCAGTGACACTTCGCCTCTGTGTGCTTCAGTCCACAATGCCTCGATGGCCGGCAATCTCATTATTTGACCGTAAGCTGTTGGCTGTCAGTCGACGCAAAATGGTCACACCTGGAATGCAATGGTGCTGCATAAGCCAAACAACAACGAACATTGAAGCCCGCCCGCCCAGAGCAACGCATTGAAAACCAAACAGGAGTTCCCAACGTGACTCAAGAGCCGGAGTTCTTCCTCGGGGAACTTATTGTAGACACCGGCTGCGGCTTATGTGGTGTCAGGGTTCGGGTGTGCGGACAGTGACATCCCGCACACAACACATTTTTTCATGCCAGTTTCTGGAGTAAGCGGCGATGCACGAGAAAGTATCAGGCACAATAAACCGGCGCAACTTCCTGGCACTCCCGCTTGTACTTACAGCCACACCGGGTACATCCTTTGCCGCGCCGATCAATGAGGAGGGCGTGCATGTCCATGACATTGCGATGGCAGCGCCAGACATCATTCAGATCGTCGTCAGGGACCAGAGAATTCGCAAAGGGGAATTGGTCTTATCCCCCGTTTCCTCTCCGGAGAAACTCAATGAAGTCATTGAGGCACGACTGCTCGATGGCGATGAACTCCGTCCTGCCATGGTGGTGGGACGCGGTGGGACGCATCTGAGATTCTTTGACGGGCGCCCGGCAAAGTTCCTTGATCGCGTTTCTGCGGACGACGCCTCGAACTACGAACCTGTCGGCCTCAGAACTGTAAAGTCAGTTCATCGGTTGAGCATGCCCTATGATCAAGGAACAGCTTGGATAGGGGAAAAGCTTAACTGCGTTTCATTTGAACATCAAATATTCCTGAAACTTGATGGTCCGCCGCAAGGTGGCCTGTTAAGGATCGCCAACGCAAAAGCGGGTTTCGCGGCCGACGGCTTCACATTTTCAGACAAACTGACGAGAGCGAGCTCCATCCACGCAACCCAAGTTGGCCACCGGCCGGGCGATTCGAAGAAACTTGGCTATCTGTCGCTGTGGATCCCAAACTATGGTTACGAAGGCAGGGTTGACTTGCCTGCCGACTATCTCTTGACCGGCTTTGATGTCATCGACACGGAAGGACAGGTGGTTTGGAGTGGCAAGATCGAGCCGCAGCTTAGATCTGAGGAGGAAGAGGACGCGGCCAAGTTGATTGCCTATCCATCCACGGTCACACCGCCCAAGAAGATTGAGCGTATCGACCGGGGTGAGGTTACGTCGATCGTCGTCAGGAGTCATGGTTTCTATTCTGACCAAATGAAGTGCTTCCGCGGTGTGGCCGGCCTCAATGGCTTGCTTGAGGGGCGTGTTTTCAAGATCAAAGTTATCGACAGCGACACGTTTACAATTTCCATCAACACGGTATCGGCCTCCGCGCATGCGCCGGCGGCTTACTTGGAAGAATACGACAGTCTTGTCTATAACGTATCCCTCGCAAACCGGGCCGCGACAGATGTCTACCGATTGGATTACAGTGACTTCCGGCCATCGCAGGCTGGGGTCTTCCGGCTCCGCATCGCTCAACTTGGGTGTTCGGACCCGATTCGAATAGACGATACGGTGCATTACGGTACCGCACATCATTCGATGAAGGGCTACTACAATCAATGTTGGGGAATGCCATTGTCCCGTGACATCGGCGGTTGGGAGCGCCCGGTTAACTACCGTGACGGCGTCAACGGTGTGGTGATTAGAGAGAGCAAGCTTCCTGCTTGCATGGAAGCCGAGACAGGCTTGGCATCGGTGGTCTTGGCGAGAAAAGGACATGAGACCCCATGGATAACGTCAAACCGCGTCTCGGGCTGGTTTGGAGGATGGTCTGACGCCGGCGACTGGGACATGCATATTGCCCGTCACGGCGTGGCGGTATGGAATTTGCTCGACCTTGGCTACGAGCGCCTGCCGGAGCCGGCCAGAGCGACGCAATTTGGTTTTCCCAAGAGTTCAGAGACGTTCGGTCCGGACGCCGGATACGATGGAACCGACATTCTGCCCGATGCCCTCCACATGGCGGTCTACTACATCGAGCCTCTCAGACGGCATCAGAAGCCAGACGGCAGGGTATATGGTGGCATGAACTATGACGGCAACGGCGGCGGATCGGCGGGTGGCGGTAACGCTTTTGAGCCGAGTTGGATCAGTCAGCAAGAGGCGCATCTCCTGGCTGCCGATCACTGTTCGAATTTCTACTATGCCGCTTGCGCCGCAAAATTGGGACGGCTGTTCACGGATGCAGGCTTTGAGGTGCTTGGCAGTCAGTGGGTCCGCAGCGCCGAAATGGCGTGGCGGTGGGCTGAAGCGATT
>JANLTS010000337.1:0-4323 GCA_031363045.1 Hyphomicrobiales bacterium | reverse complement strand
TCATCTTCCAGTTTCCGGCGACCAGCGGCCGCGGCCCATCATTTGCCATTATATTCTCCCAAGCCCTTGAAATTGGCTCATAGCAGACCAATCCCGCACTTGCGAGGGGGGGATCGCGTAACCTATAGTGCGCCGCGCCCGGATCGGGCTGATTTGCTGAAAGGACGACCCGACAATGATGGAAACCATGCGCAATGCCGCCAAAGGCTGGGTGGCGAAGATTCTCATCGGCTTGTTGGCCGTGAGCTTCGGCGTGTGGGGCATTGCCGATGTCTTCCGCTATATCGGCGGTGGCGCGGTGGCGACGGTGGGCGAAGCCGAGATTTCGTCGGAGGAGTTCAACCAGGCCTTCAACCAATATCTCCAGAATTTCTCGCGGCAGACGGGCCAGCCATTGACGCCGGAAGACGCGCGCAAGCAGGGCATCGACCGCGCCGTCCTCAACAATCTCATCCAGTCGGCGGCCATCGACAACCAGTCGACCCAACTGAAACTCGCCGTATCCGACAAGATGCTGGCCCTCGAAGCCACGCAGAACCAGGCGTTCGTGGGGCTGGACGGAAAATTCGATGCTAATCAATTCAAGCAATTCCTGGCGTCCAACGGGATCAGCGAGGCCGGATATTTCGCCGAACAGCGGCGCAGCCGTTTGCGCGAGGCGGTGACCGGCACGGCGGATGGCGATGTGATGGCCAACCCGTCGCTGGTCGAAGCCCTTTACCGTCACCGCAATGAACAGCGTGATGCGCGCTTCTTCACCGTCAAGACGGCGGACAGCGAAGTGACCGCACCTACTGAAGACGAGATCAAGGCGGAATATGACGCCAATCCCGCCGCTTACACAGCACCCGAATATCGCGCCATCGCCACCATGAAGGCCGAGCCCGCTGACATTGCCAGCAAGATCGAATTGGCGGAGTCCGATATCACGGCTGGCTTTGACAAGTACAAGGGTGACTATTTCACGCCCGAGAAGCGCACCATTTTGCAGATCTCGTTTCCAACGCTCGAGGAAGCCAAGGCGGCCAAGGACAAGATTGCTGCGGGAACCGACTTCCTCGCCATCGCCAAGGAGCGCGGCTTTGCCGAGACCGACGTCACGTTCGCCGACAAGGCCAAGACCGAATTCCTCGACGCGGCGATTGCCGATGCGGCGTTTGCATTGAGCGAAGGGGCGGTTAGCGAACCCATCAAGGGCGCGTTGGCGACCGCCCTGCTCAAGGCCACGAAGATTACCCCGGAGCACCAAGCCACACTTGACGAAGTGAGGGCCGTGCTTGGTGACCGGCTCAAGCTTGAGCGGGCACGGGAAGAAATCCAGTCGATCTATGATGCGGTCGAAGACGCGCGTGCCGCCTCGACATCGTTTGAAGACATCGCGGCCAAGGCTTCGATCCCCTTCCAGCTCATCGCCGCCAGCGATGCGCAGGGCAAGGACAAGACCGGCAAGGACATCGACATGCCGCACAAGGCCGACCTCCTGAGGGCGGCCTTTGCCAGCGACGTGGGCGTCGAGAATGATGCTGTATCGTCGGATGAAGGCTATGTCTGGTACGAGGTGCGCGAGGTTATGCCATCGGTGGTGAAGCCCTTTGATGTAGTGAAGACTGAGGCTACGGCACAGGTCGTTGCCAACAAGGTGCGCGCCAAGTCGGAAGAGAAAGCCAAGGCATTGGTGGCGCGCCTGAAATCGGGCTCGGTGCTGGAAGAAGCCGCCAAGGAAGCCGGCTCGGACGTGAAGACAGCGCAAGGCATGAAGCGCAACGAAAGCGATTCGACATTTGATCCCGTGGCCGTGGCCGCGCTGTTTGCGGTTCCTGAGAATGGCTTCGCCTATTCACTTGATGCCGATGGCAAGGGTGCCAAGGTCATGCAGTCGCAAGCGGTTCTGATGCAGGCCTTCGATGCCGCCTCGGCCGAAGCCAAGGCGATTGCCGATGAAATCAAGAGTCAGGCGGGCAATGAGGTTCTCTCCGGCTATCTGGTGGCGTTGCAGAATGAAGCTGGCGTCGTCATCAACGAAAATCTCTGGCGACAGATCTCGGGCACGCAAACGCAGTAACCCCTGGTCGAACTCCATTGCCGGACTCCGTAAATGATTATCTCTCCCGACTACGACAGTTTCGCCAGCGCCTATGAGGTGGGACAGTCGCAGATCGTGTCGACGAGGCTCGTCGCCGATCTTGAAACGCCGGTTTCGGCCAAGCTGAAACTGGCGCGTAACGCTCGTTATTCCTTCTTGCTCGAATCGGTTGAAGGTGGCGCGGTGCGCGGCCGCTATTCGATCATCGGCTTGAACCCTGACCTGATCTGGAAGGTCGAGGGTGCCCAAGCCACGATCAACCGCAAGGCTGCCCACGATCCCGACGGGCCGTTCGCGCCGCTCGACCTGCCGCCGCTCGAGAGCTTGCGGGCGCTGCTGGCCGAAAGCCGCATCAAGCTGCCGGAAGACGCACCACCGATGGCAGCCGGAATCTTCGGCTACATGGGTTATGACATGGTGCGGTTGATGGAAGACCTGCCCGAGCCCAATCCCGATACGCTGGGCTTGCCGGACTCGATGTTCATCCGCCCCACGGTGATGGCGATCTTCGACAGCGTGCGCGATGAAGTGACGGTCACCTCGCCGGTCTATGTCGATCCGCATGTCAGCCCGCGCGCCGCCTATGCCCGGGCGCAAGAGCGGATCAGCGGCATTGTCGATGCGCTCGACCGGCCACTCGACCATCTGGCGATGCGCGAAGACGCGGCACCCATCGCTGAGCCCAAGTCCAATATCAGCCCTGACGATTACAAGGCGATGGTGCTGAAGGCCAAAGACTACATCACGGCGGGAGATATTTTCCAGGTGGTGCTGTCGCAACGCTTCGAGGCCGACTTCACCTTGCCGCCGTTTGCGCTTTACCGCTCCTTGCGGCGGGTAAACCCATCGCCGTTTCTTTACTTTCTCGACTTCGACAGCTTCTCGGTGATCGGCTCGAGCCCGGAAATTCTGGTGCGGGTGCGCGACGGCAAGGTGTCGATCCGGCCGATTGCCGGAACGCGCAGACGCGGTGCGACACCCGCCGAGGACCGGGCGCTGGCCGCCGAGCTTCTGGCCGACCCGAAAGAGCGCGCCGAACACCTGATGCTGCTCGACTTGGGCCGCAATGACGTTGGCCGCGTTGCCGATATTGGTTCGATCAAGGTGACAGAGCAATTCATCCTCGAATATTATAGCCAAGTGATGCACATCGTTTCCAATGTCGAGGGGCGGCTGTCGAACGCCCATGACACCATCGAGGCATTGGCGGCGGGATTTCCGGCGGGCACAGTTTCCGGCGCGCCGAAAGTGCGGGCGATGGAGATCATCGACGAACTCGAAAAGAACAAGCGCGGCGTCTATGCCGGATGCGTCGGGTATTTTTCGGCCGATGGCGAGATGGACACCTGCATCGTGCTGCGCACGGCAATCGTGAAAGATGGCAAGATGTATGTGCAGGCGGGTGCCGGTGTGGTTGCCGACAGCGTGCCGGAAGCCGAGCATCAAGAGTGCATCAGCAAGGCCAAGGCGCTGTTCCGCGCGGCGGAAGACGCGGTGCGTTTCGCCGGCCGGGCCGGGAGGGCGCAATGATCATCCTCATCGATAACTATGACAGCTTCACCTATAATCTCTACCACTTGCTTGGCGATCTCGGAGCCGAGACAGTGGTTCACCGCAATGACAAGATCAGCGTTGGCCAGGTGATTTCGGCCAAGCCCGAGGCCATCGTGATTTCGCCTGGGCCAGCGACGCCGAATGAGGCAGGCATCTGCCTTGAGCTGATCGCCAAGGCGGCGCCCACTATCCCGATTTTCGGTGTGTGCCTGGGGATGCAGGCGATGGGCCAGAGCTTCGGCGGCAAGGTGGTGCGGGCACCAGCGCTTATGCATGGCAAGGTGTCGACCGTGCATCACAATGGCGAGGGTGTTTTCAGACACGTGCCACAGGATTTTACCGCGACGCGCTATCACTCGCTGATTGTCGAGTCCGGGAGCCTGCCCGATTGCCTCGAGGTGACAGCGGTCACTGATGGGTTGATCATGGGCCTCAGGCACAAGACGCTGAACGTTCACGGCGTGCAGTTCCACCCGGAGAGTATAGCCTCCGAGCACGGACATGTGATCCTCAAGAACTTCCTCGATTTAGCGGGCGCACGCTGATGGCCGACCTCAAGCCGATGATTGCCCGGGTGGCGAATGGCATGCCGCTCAGCCGTGCCGAAGCCCGCGAGGCGTTCAACGTGATGATGTCCGGCGAGGCCACACCCGCCCAGATCGGCGGCTTGCTGATGGCGCTCCGGG
>JANLTS010000335.1:0-29310 GCA_031363045.1 Hyphomicrobiales bacterium | reverse complement strand
CCTCGAAGCCAAACGCCAGCAGATCGAGGCGGGGCTGAAGAAGATATAATTCCTGTTAAAGTGGCCCTCATCCGCCCTTCGGGCACCTTCTCCCACCTTCGGCGGGCGCAGGCACATAATACGACCCGCCTTCTCCCGCGCACTTGCGTGGGAGAAGGTCCCGAAGGGGGATGAGGGCCTCTTTCCTACCTCACCTCTTTCAACGCACCATAAAGCTTGGCATATCGCGGCAGCATTTCGCTCTCGTAGAATCTCGTGTTGGCGAGGTTCGGCTCGATCACCGCCTTGCTTCTCACCATGGCGGCGCAGCCGTCTTCAATGGTCTTGAACTTCCCCGCACCATGCGCCCCGAGGATGGCACAACCCAGCGCCGGGGCATCAGCCACTTCGGTCAGTTCGATCGGCGCACCGATGGTATCGGCATGGATCTGCAACCAGAGCGGCGAATTGCTTGCACCACCGGCCAGTACGATGCGCTGCGGCGAAAAGGCCTCACCGAAGCTGTCAGTGATGAGCCGGGTGCCCAAGCAAATGCCCTCGATAATGGCGCGGAAGACATGGGCTGGCGTATGCTTCAAGGTCAAGCCAGTGATAGCGCCCCGTGACAATGCATCGGTATATGGCGTGCGATTGCCCTGAAAATGATCGAGCACCAGCAAACCCTCCGCACCCGGAGGAATTGCGGCAGCACCATCGTTCAACGCCTCGAAACTCGTGTGTTCTCCAAAGTGCCGCTTGAACCAGGCGATAACCGAACCCGTCGATGTCTGCCCGCCCTCGATGATCGGCTTGCCTGGATAGATGCCATCCATATAGGTGCCCCACACACCGGCCTTATGCACCACGCGGTCGGCGATCCCAATGTGCAGATGCGACGAGCCGGTGATCAGTGCCATCTCGCCCGGCTTGGTGACACCCAGGCCGATGACGCCGATGAAGGCATCGGAACCGCCCTGCACCACCAGCAGTCCGGCATTGAGGCCCAAGTGCTCTGCCGCCTCGCGCGTCATAGGCCCGATTGGCGTTCCCGGTGCGATAATCGGGTTCGGCCATTTCTCCTCAAGTTCGGACAGGCCAACAGCCGCCAGCAGCGAGCGCGGCACGCCGCCGTGTTGGGTCTGGTAATGCCAGCGGATGCAGGCATTGCCGAGCGAGCCCACCCATTCACCCGTCAGTCGAAAGTTGATGTAGTCCTGATACTCCCCGACCTTGGCAGCACGGGCAAAGAGTTCCGGCTGGTGGCGCTTCATCCACAGCGATTTCGGAATCATCCACTCGGCTGAGACAGGTCCCGCCCCACCGCCATTGACGCGCAGGAACGGATCCTTTGTCGCCGCGATCTCATCAGCCTCCCGCGACGAGCGCACATCCATCCAGATCATGCAGGGGCGCAGCGGCTTGCCTGCAGCATCAAGTGCCACAACGGAGCAGCAAGTGGTATCGACACTCAAGGCGATGATATCCGACGGCCGCACATTGGCCTTGGCGATGGCACCCTTCACCGATTGGCCCATAGCGGCCCACCAGTCTTCCGGGTTCTGCTCGGCCCAGGATGGATTTGGGAACTCGGTTTTGTAGGCTGTCGCAACCGATGCCAGCGGCCTGCCATCGAGATCAAAGACAAACGCCCTGATCGACTCGGTGCCGCCATCGACGCCGATCACATAGCTCATGCGGCGTCTCCGCCGATCGCCGTCCACTGCGGCTCGTCCTCGTCATAGGCATGAAGCTCGCCCATGGAAATATCAAACCACACGCCATGCAGCGACAGATCCTTCTTGTTCTCCTTCATGCGGATCCACGGAAAGGTGCGGAGATTGGCCAGAGAGTGCTCGATCGAGGCGCGCTCGATATGACGCTCGTGCAGCTGCTCGCTTTCATGTTCGGTACGCGGCACGATGCGGGCAACATCCTTGATCGCCCGCATCCAGCTGCCGATGAAATCGGTGTGGGTCAGAGGCAGCGAATCCTGCACCGCCGCATGGATGCCACCGCAGCGGCCATGGCCCATGACCACGATGTGCTTGACGTTGAGTGCCAGCACGGCGAACTCGAGCGCCGCAGAGGTCGCATGATGCCCACCGTCGGGCGTATAGGGCGGCACCAGATTGGCGACATTGCGGACCACAAAAATCTCGCCCGGCCCCGCATCGAAAATGGTCTCCGGGGCAGCACGCGAATCGCAGCAGGCAATGATCATGACGCGCGGCTTCTGCATCCCCTCGCCCAAGCGGCGGTAACGCTCGGCTTCAGAGGCATAGCGGCCGGAGCGGAAATTGGCATAGCCCTCAAGCAGAGTTGGAGGCAGCGGCATCGGTCACCTCTTGCATACAGTGCGTCACCCCGGCTGTCACCAAGGTGGCAATTCAATCGACAGCTATTCCGGTACGACGCGCACGGCGCCCTTGGAGGCCGATGTTGTCAGCGCCGCATAAGCCTTGAGCGCGGTCGTCACCTTGCGCTTGCGAATTTCCGTCGGCTTCCACGCCTTGTCGCCACGGGCTTCCATCGCGGTGCGGCGGCGGGCGAGCACATCGTCCAAAACAGCCAAATGGATAGTCCGGTTGGGAATATCGATTTCGATTGTGTCGCCCTCCTCCACAAGTGCGATCAAACCGCCTTCGGCGGCCTCCGGCGAGGCGTGACCAATCGACAGGCCCGATGTGCCGCCGGAGAAACGGCCATCGGTGATCAGCGCGCAGGCCTTGCCGAGGCCTTTGGATTTCAGATAGCTTGTGGGATAGAGCATCTCCTGCATGCCGGGGCCGCCACGCGGGCCCTCGTAACGGATCACCACGACGTCGCCAGCCTCGACACCACGGTTCAGGATGCCATGCACTGCAGAATCCTGGCTTTCGAAAACCTTGGCCTTGCCGGTGAATTTGAGGATGCTTTCATCGACGCCAGCGGTCTTCACGATGCAGCCTTCAAGCGCGATGTTGCCGTAGAGAACCGCAAGCCCTCCATCTTTCGAAAAACACTTTTCAACGCTCCGGATGACACCCTTCTCGCGGTCGAGATCGAGTTCATCCCAACGGCGCGACTGGCTGAAGGCGACTTGCGTCGGAACGCCGCCCGGTGCGGCGCGGAAAAACTCTCTCACCGACTCGGATTTGGTGCGGGATATGTCCCAGCGCTCCAGGGCATCGCCCAAGGTGCGGGCATGCACGGTGGGCAAATCGCGGTTGATGAGGCCACCTTTGTCGAGCTGACCGAGGATTGCCATGATGCCGCCGGCGCGGTGCACGTCTTCCATATGCACGTCCGATTTGGCCGGCGCCACCTTCGACAGCACCGGAACGCGGCGCGACAGGCGGTCTATATCCTTCATGGTGAAATCGAGTTCGGCCTCATGCGCGGCGGCGAGAATATGCAACACCGTGTTGGTGGACCCGCCCATGGCAATATCGAGCGTCATGGCGTTCTCGAAGGCCCCAAAACTGGCGATCTTGCGTGGCAGGACCGTTTCATCGTCCTGCTCATAGTAGCGCTTGGCGAGATCGACGATAAGGTGACCGGCCTCGATGAACAAGCGCTTGCGGTCGGAATGCGTCGCCAACGTCGAGCCGTTGCCGGGCAGCGAGAGACCAAGGGCCTCGGTCAGGCAGTTCATGGAATTGGCGGTGAACATGCCGGAACACGAGCCGCAGGTGGGACAGGCGGAGCGTTCGATAACCTTGACGTCCTCGTCCGAAATCTTGTCGTCGGCGGCGGCAACCATGGCATCGACAAGATCAAGGGCCTTCGAGACTCCGGCGAGAATGACCTTGCCGGCTTCCATCGGACCGCCCGAGACGAAGACCGTCGGAATATCAAGACGGAGCGAGGCCATCAGCATTCCGGGGGTGATCTTGTCGCAGTTCGAGATGCAGACCATGGCATCGGCGCAATGGGCGTTGACCATGTATTCGACCGAGTCGGCGATGATCTCGCGCGACGGCAGCGAATAAAGCATGCCGTCGTGACCCATGGCGATACCGTCATCGACGGCGATGGTGTTGAATTCCTTGGCGACGCCGCCGGCCTTTTCGACCTCTCGGGCAACCAGTTGGCCGAGGTCTTTCAGATGCACGTGGCCCGGCACAAACTGGGTGAAGGAATTGACGATGGCGATGATCGGCTTGCCGAAATCCTCGTCCTTCATGCCGGTGGCGCGCCACAGGCCGCGGGCGCCGGCCATGTTGCGGCCATGGGTGGTAGTCCGGGAACGGTATACGGGCATGTCATTCACCTGTCGCTGGTTTGTATTGGACTTGCCCCAAGGTATCGCCGGAATCAAGTTAATGGTTCGCAAGCCGCCTTTGGGCGGATTGCATGGCAACGGTGCGGGCGGGTATGACAGCGCCAGACCCAGACCTATCAAGAAGGATCGGCCCATGAGCTTCCACGTGATCGAACAGGCCCCTGCTCGCCTCAACCGCAGCGAATTGGCGGTGCCCGGGAGCCAGCCTAAACTGTTCGAAAAGGCCGCAAAATCCGCCGCTGACGTGATCTTTCTTGACCTAGAGGACGCGGTGGCGCCCGACGACAAGGCGCAAGCGCGCAAGAACATCATCCAGGCGGTGGGCGACATCGATTGGGGCAACAAGCAGCTCTCGGTGAGGATCAACGGGCTCGACACGCATTACATGTACCGCGACGTGGTGGATGTGCTGGAAAACTGCTCAGACAGGCTCGACCTCATCATGATCCCCAAGGTCGGCACGGCAGCCGATGTCTACGCGGTCGACATGATGTGTACGCAGGTCGAGGTGGCGAAAGGCCGGAAGAAGCGCGTGGGTTTCGAACTGATCATCGAGACAGCGCTGGGAATGCAGAACATCCACGAGATCGCCAGCGCCTCAAAGCGCAACGAATCACTGCATTTCGGGGTGGCCGACTATGCGGCCTCCACCAAGGCGCGTACGACATCAATTGGCGGTGCTAATCCTGACTATGCGGTGCTGACCGATGCGCTGGCCGACGGCAACCGCGCTACCCACTGGGGCGACATGTGGCACTATGCGATTGCCCGCATGGTGGTGGCGGCACGCGCCAATGGCCTTCGCCCAGTCGATGGGCCTTACGGCAACTTTTCTGATGCCGAGGGCTTCAAGGCGCAGGCGCTTCGTGCCGCGGTTCTGGGTTGTGAAGGGAAATGGGCAATCCACCCGTCGCAGATTGCCTTGGCCAATGAAGTCATGAGTCCGTCAGAGTCCGACGTTGCCCGGGCAAGGCGCATCATTGCGGCGATGAAAGAGGCTGAGGCACAGGGCAAAGGCGCCGTGTCGCTTGACGGGAGACTCATTGACTATGCTTCAATCCGCCAGGCAGAGGTGCTGGTGGCGAAGGCCGAGATGATCGCGGCACATTGAGATGATGGTGAGCCTACCTCACCTTGCGATATTATGCATCATTCCAGCAAGATCGGCGAAAACGGTAGAGAATGTTGAGCAACAAGGTGTGACGAATGCCGCATGAAGGCAAACGCGGGACGGAATGGCCGACGGTCGGGCTGATCGTGGTCGCCTATGCAGTGGTAGCTGCACTGGTGTGGTTCCACGCCATCCTGCCTTGGTGGGTGATCCTGCCATTCGGCGCATACTTCGCGGCACTGCACACATCGTTGCAACACGAGGTGCTGCATGGGCACCCGACCGGCAACAGGCTTCTCAACGAGGCCATGGTGTTTCCGACGTTGACACTTTGGCTACCCTATTATCGCTACCGGCAGACGCATCTGACGCATCACAATGACGCCAATCTTACCGACCCGCGGCTGGACCCCGAATCCTATTACATGCTTCCAGAGCATTGGGCTGAGGTGACCGGTTTCCGCCACAGCCTTTATGAGTTCAACAACACGCTTGCCGGGCGGATGCTGATTGGCCCGGCGGTAAGCATCATCCGTTTCTGGTTTTCCGAGTTCCGGGATATCGCAAGCGGCAACCGGGAAACTTTGGTGGCCTGGTTATGGTTCGTTGCATCCTCGGTGATCACCATTTGGTTTGTGATCGGCGTCGCCGGCATGCCGCTCTGGCAATATATCCTGCTTGTCGCCTATCCCGGTATCTCGATGGCACTGGTACGATCCTTTTGTGAACACCAGGCGACCGAACAAATTGGCCACCGGACAATCATCGTCGAAGCCTCGGCTTTCTGGTCGCTGCTTTTCCTCAATAACAACTTGCATGCCGCGCATCATGAACGGCCGGCACTGGCCTGGTACAAAGTACCGGCCTATTACCGTGCCGAACGCCAGCGGCTCATTTCCCAAAACAACGGCTATGTGATGAAGGGCTATGGCGAGATCTTCCGCCGCTTCTTCCTGAAGGCCAAGGAGCCCATCGCCTACCCCAATATGGACTGGCTGAAGAAACCCTGACGCCCACGGATTGGGTGTGGCGGGCAGCGGCCGAGCGGGTTAAGAAGGCCCGTTTTCTTGAGCGGGAGTGAGGTTTTGACAAACCGTATCGAAATCGCCGGACTGCGGGTGGCTGGCGAGTTGTTCACGTTCGTGGGCGAAGAGGCGCTGCCCGGGACGGGAATTGCCGAAGTCGATTTCTGGCGGATGTTTTCCGACATCATCCATGATCTCGCCCCGAGGAACCAGGCATTGCTCGCCAAGCGCGACACGCTCCAGTCCGAACTCGATGGCTGGTACCGGGCGAATGGCGCCCCCACCGACTTGGACGCCTACAGAGATTTTCTGACCAGGATTGGCTATCTTGTGCCGGAAGGGCCGGATTTCGCGGTCACGACCGAGAATCTGGACCCAGAGATTTCACAGGTCGCGGGGCCACAGCTTGTCGTTCCGGTGATGAATGCCCGCTATGCACTCAATGCCGCCAATGCCCGCTGGGGTTCGCTCTATGATGGGCTCTACGGCACAGATGCGATCCCTGAAGCGGATGGCGCGGAGAAAACACCCACCTTCAATCCAAAGCGCGGCCTGAAAGTGATAGCCTGGGCACGAAGCTTCCTCGACGCTTCCGTGCCACTGGCTTCCGGCTCGTGGACCGGCATCACGGAATTGGTTGTGAAAGACGGCGTTCTGACAACCAGTCTTGGTGGGCTCAAAACGCCAGAAAAGTTCCGCGGTTTCAAAGGCCCGGCCCAGAATCCAAGCGCCGTGATCTTCGTCAACAACGGGCTGCATATCGAGATCTGTTTTGATCGCACCAACGTGATTGGCCGGCAGGATTTAGCCGGGATTTCGGATGTGGTGATCGAGTCGGCGCTTACCACGATTATGGATTGCGAGGATTCGGTGGCGGCGGTTGATGCTGCCGACAAGGTGGTGGTTTACCGCAATTGGCTCGGCCTGATGAAAGGCGATCTGACGGAAGAGGTGGCCAAGGGCAACAAGACCATCATCCGGCGGCTGAACCCCGACCGCGTCTATGAGAGCCCGCAAGGTGGTTCACTGACGTTGCATGGCCGAGCGCTCATGCTGGTGCGCAATGTCGGCCACCTGATGACCAATCCGGCGATCCTCGACAAGGAAGGCCGCGAAGTGCCAGAAGGCATCATGGACGCGATGATGACGGCGCTGATCGCGTTGAACGACATCGGCCCAAATGGCCGCCGCGCCAATTCGCGCGCAGGTTCCATGTATGTGGTGAAACCCAAAATGCATGGGCCAGAGGAAGTAGCTTTCGCTGTCGAAATCTTTGCGCGCGTTGAAGCCGCACTTGGCATGGCCACCAATGCAATCAAGATCGGCATCATGGATGAGGAACGGCGGACGACAATAAACCTCAAGGAATGCATCCGTGCGGCGATGGACCGGATATTCTTTGTTAACACCGGCTTCCTTGATCGTACCGGCGACGAGATCCACAGCGCCATGGAAGCCGGACCGATGATCCGCAAGGGCGACATGAAACAGGCGGCCTGGATTTCAGCCTACGAGAACTGGAACGTCGATATTGGCCTGGCCTGCGGATTGCCAGGGCATGCGCAGATCGGCAAGGGCATGTGGGCGATGCCCGACCGCATGGCGGCCATGCTGGAGCAGAAGATCGCGCATCCAAAGGCGGGCGCCAACACCGCGTGGGTTCCTTCACCCACGGCGGCGACGCTGCATGCCACGCATTACCACCGCGTGAATGTGCGCACCGTGCAGGCGGCGTTGAAAACCAGACCACGCGCCAAACTCGATGACATACTCTCGGTTCCGGTGGCTGTCCGGCCCAACTGGTCAGCTGGCGATATCAAGAAGGAACTCGACAACAACGCACAAGGACTGCTGGGCTACGTGGTGCGCTGGATTGACCAGGGCATTGGCTGTTCCAAGGTGCCGGACATCGACAATGTCGGCCTGATGGAAGACCGCGCAACGTTGCGCATTTCCTCACAGCACATTGCAAACTGGCTGCGCCATGGCGTGTGCAGCGAGGTGCAAGTGATGGATACACTGAAACGCATGGCGAGCGTGGTGGACGCACAGAATGCGGATGCCCACCTCTACCGACCGATGGCGGAAGACTTTGAAGGCTCCATCGCATTCCAAGCGGCTTGCGACTTGGTATTCAAGGGTACCAGTCAACCCAACGGCTATACCGAGCCGTTGCTGCATGCATACCGGTTGCAGGTGAAGGCCAAAGTGTGATCGTGGAGACTACTCGCCGTATGGGATCCAGATATTCTTGATTTGCACGGCGCGACGCAGATATTCGTGACCTTGCCCTTGTGCGCGATCCAGCCAATTGCGTTGCTTGCCGTTGCAGACCCAGGTGGGTTTGAGATTTCCGGCACTTGCCACCTCAACCGCCGCCGAGCCTGCCTTGTTGCCGCAATACCAAAGCGCTGCAACCTCGTCATGTTCAGCCAGTGTCTTGGCGAGTTCGTCGCGATCGCCGGTGACGATATTGACAGTTCCGCCCGGCAGGTCCGACGTATCGAAGACCTGATAGAAATCAGTGGCGGCCAAAGGCTGGCGCGGCGACGGCACCACCACAACCCGATTACCCATGGCAATGGTCGGCATGACCAGCGAGACAAAGCCAAGCAGCGGCATTTCATCCGGGCAAAGAAGCCCCATCACGCCATAGGGCTCGTTCATTGCAAGCGTCACATGGCGCGATTTGGTCGCATGAACGCGGCCATCATACTTGTCGGCTTGTGCGGCGTAAAAGAAGATGCGGCGGAGCGAAGCTTCGACTTCCGTATCGGCTGCCTTCTGAGTCTGGCCCATGGACTTCAGCCGTGCAGCGAATTCCGCCGCTCGGGCCGACAGGTTTTCGGCAATGTAGTAAAGTACCTGAGCGCGATTGTGTGCGGATGCCGCGGACCAGCCACCAGCCTTCGACGCTGCTTCGACAGCGTTGCGAATATCCTTGCGGTTGCCAAGGCCAGCTTGGCCGATGGACGTTCCTTTTGCTCCGTTGACGGAATACGAATAGCCGGAATCGGGCCTTGCTTGCTTGCCGCCGACATAGAGCTTGGCTGTTCGGTCGATCGAGGGCAGCGCCAGGGTATCGATCTCCAGCGGCGGTGCTGCGCTGAGAGGGGATTGTTTCGCATCACCTGCCTTGGGCAGCGTCGCCTCCCAGGCAGGGGCAAGGTACTCGTACATGCCCTCACGGCCACCCTCGCGGCCAAAGCCTGACTCTCGGTAACCACCAAAGCCCGCGGCAGCATCGAATAGATTAGTGGAATTGATCCAGACAACACCAGCCTTCATGCGCGACGCGGTATCGAGTGCTAAATTGATGTTCTCCGACCAGATCGTCGCTGCAAGGCCGTAACGCGTGTGATTGGCAATGGCTGCGGCCTCATCAGGCGTTCGGAACGTCATCATCGCGGCGACGGGGCCGAAGATCTCGACATCCATGACGGTCGAAGCTGGTTCGACATCGGTGAAAAGCGACGGCGCGAAGAAGCTGCCGTTCGTGGGCAATTCGCAGGATGACTGAATGAATGTGCCGCCCTCGGCCTTGCCCTTCGCCACCAATTCCTTGATGCGCGTGAGTTGGATCGGATCGACGATGGCGCCCATGTCGATGGACTTGTCGAGGGGATCGCCAACACGAAGGGTTTCCATGCGGCGCCTGAGTTTGCCGAGGAACTTCGCGGCAATGCCCTCCTGCACCAGAAGCCTGGAACCGGCACAGCAGACCTGGCCCTGGTTGAACCAGATAGCATCGACAACACCCTCGACCGCCGCATCGAGATCGGCATCGGCATGCACGATGAAGGGCGACTTGCCGCCCAACTCAAGCGAGAGTTTCTTGGCCGAACCCGCCGTTGCCTTGCGAATCAAGCGGCCGACGTCCGTTGATCCGGTGAATGCGATCTTGTCAACATCAGGATGATCGACCAGTGCAGCGCCAGTCTTGCCGTCCCCCGTTACAATGTTGACCACGCCCGGCGGCAAGCCAGCTTCACGGCAGATTTCAGCAAAGGCCAAGGCCGTCAGCGGCGTGAATTCAGCAGGTTTCAGCACCACGGTATTGCCTGCAGCGAGGGCCGGGGCAATCTTCCAGGCCAGCATCAGAAGCGGGAAGTTCCACGGAATGATCTGGCCACAAACGCCGAGGGGCCGATAACCCGGAAACTCGTCCTGTACCAATTCGGCCCAACCAGCGTGATGATAGAAATGGCGGGCCACCAGCGGAATGTCGATGTCACGCGACTCGCGGATGGGCTTGCCATTGTCCATGGTCTCAAGCACCGAAAGGAAGCGTTCACGCTTCTGGATCAGCCGGGCAATCGCATAGAGATGTAGACTTCGGGCGTGGCCATCGAGTTTCGACCAGGAACCAAAAGCCTTGCGAGCGGACCTCACGGCGGCATCGACATCGGAGTTCGAGCCTTGTGCCACGCGCGTCAACCGCCCTCCTGTCGCCGGGTTCTTCACGTCAAAGTGCTCACTGTCTTTCGGAGATACAAAGCTGCCGTTGACGAAATGGCCGAACCCCGCCTCATGCAATTTCAACCACTCAACGATGTGGCTGTTCGCTTCCGGAGCCGGGCCATAGTCCATGGTATCGAGGATTTCCTTGACGAGAGGCATTGTGGAACTTTCTCAGGCGAGGGCGTGATGGGTGAGAGCCGAATAGCGGCCGGTGACGTGATGCTCAAGCTGGCGCTCGATGTCGGCCAGCATGGATGACGCACCGATGCGGCAGAGGTCTGGCTCAAGGAATCGGCGGCCAAGCTCTTCCTTCATCAGGATCAGCCATGACAAGGCATCCTTCGATGTCTTCAGGCCACCCGCTGGCTTGAATCCGATGTGATAGCCGGTGAGTTCGCCGTAATCCCTCAGTGCACGGACCATCGTGAGACTCACCGGCAATGTCGCGTTGACGTCTTCCTTGCCGGTCGACGTCTTGATAAAATCGGCACCGGCCTGCATGGCCACCATCGAGGCCTTGTAGACATTGCGCAACGTCTTCAAGTCACCAGTGGCGAGGATGGCCTTCATATGTGCCTGTCCGCAGGCTTCGCGCATGGCCGCAACCTCGTCAAAGAGAGCGGTCCAGTCCTGGGTGAGAACCTGCGCACGGTGGATGACGATATCGATTTCACCTGCCCCCTCGCCCACCGCATAGCGAATTTCGGCGAGGCGTTGCGGCAGTGGCGACAAGCCAGCAGGAAACCCGGTGGCGACGGACGCCACAGGAATGCCCGAACCCTGCAATGCCTTGACGGCGGAAGCGACCATCGCCGGATAGACGCAAACCGCTCCAACCTTGGGCGGCGCATCGGCGAGGCCAAGGGCCTCCACGATATCATGACGCACCGGACGTTTCGCCTTGGCACAAAGCCGATGCACCCGAGCGGCTGTGTCGTCGCCTGCCAGCGTGGTCAGATCGATGCATTGAATGGCTTTGACCAGCCATGCAGCCTGGTACTCCTTCTTCACCGTGCGCCGACCGCCAAGTGTCGCGGCGCGGCGTTCGCTGGCAGAGAGATTGACCTGAACATCCTCGAACCACTCGGTTTTCAGTGGCATACCAGGATTGCGTTCGACCGGCGCGAAACCAGACGGCATGGTTCCGATGGGACGCAGTTCATTCATGACACTACTCCTCAAGGCGCATAGGCCTTCTTACGAACCGTGTATTTTACCGGACAAACGAGCCTCCGTGAAGATGAGAGGTTTACGTGCCGTCGCGGAGCATCGTGAAATAGTCATCGCGCCCAACCTGGCCACCCTTCATGGCGATCTCCAGGCCTTCCAGGGCCGGATTGTTGCTGTGGGCGCGGCAAAGCGGCGAACCGGGGCTGTCGATCAGCGGAAACCGCATGCTGAGGGCAAAGACATCCAATTGCCCCAAGGCGTGGCTCGAGGTGTCGCCGCCTGCCAGGATCGCACGCGTGAGGCCACAAGCGGCAATGCTCTCCCGGGCGATGCGACCCAAAGCCTGACCCACTCGGTGGCGGCCACCGGGAATGGAATCAAGTGCGGATGACATGTCCGATTCTGGATCAAGGGCCGTGTGGACCAGCACGCTCTGACCCGTCTGCAACAAGTTAACGGCTTGGCTAGTGAGGCGCCGGGTTTCGGATTCATTCTCGGGAACCGCCAATTTCAATGGATCGGCCGCTTGACCAGTATAGCCATTCTTCAACGCATGACGGATTTGCCGGGCTGTGGTGGGGGAGCAGCTGCCCGACACCGCGATGATGCGATCGACGGCATCAAGTGGTTCAAATTTCGCTTCGGCGATAAGACTTCCTTCGTCGATGAGCGCTTTGACGACAGCGTAATTAACGCCAGAGGAACCAGCCAGGAACGGACCAAGCTTCAGCAGTTGCCGGCCTGTCTCCAATTGGGTTGCAACATCGAACACATCGAAGAAAAGGATGCCATCGGTACTCATGTCTGGCGTTGAAAGTGCATTCGCGGGCACGAGCGTGACCGGCAGTCTCGTCTGCCCCGCCAGGTGAAGACGGAGATCGGACTCGGTCATCGGCGTGACCGGATGGCGGCTCATCACCGGATGGCGGTCGATACGGTAGACTTGGCCTTGATAGGCGGCAAAGAGATGGCCGAACGCCGTGTATCGTTTCAGCTGCGGTGCGCCAACGACGAGCGGGACAATCGGTTGATGGAATATGCTGGCGCCGATCTCGATGGCGCGGCCAATGTTGCCAACGCCCGGCGCGGAATCGAAGGTGGAACAGACCTTGTAATGGCAAAATTGGGCGCCGAGAGATTTGAGCCACTCGAAGTAAAGCGGCAGGTTCTGGTCCATCCATTCCGGCGTTTCGCTGCGGCTCGTACCGGCGATGCCGATAGCGCGGAAACCTTCGAAGTGACGGCGCTCTGCATCGGTTGGCAGGCGCGTGAAAAGAACGGTACTCACGCCGTGAAGGCTCAATGACTCCATCACGTCGGTGGACCCGGTGAAATCGTCGCCGTAGTATGAGAAGAGCAGACCGCTCATCCGGCTGCCTTGCCATCGCCAAAGAAGGCGAGGGATTGAGCAAGTTCCGGATGATGCTTCGCATAGGATTGAAGCGCTACACCTTGCACCGCGGCTTCCCACGCCTGCCTCACAGCGCGAACTCCGGCTGCAGGACCGCCCGGATGACTGACGATGCCGCCACCGCATAGATAGAGCAGATCCTGGGTTTGCCCGGTGCGGGCATAGGTCTCAGGTGCCTGACCGCCCCATTGACCGGAACCGGCGACAGGTAACGGACAATCGGCCTCCGAGAAAATGGGTGTCTTCAACGCATTGAAGGCGGCAACGAAACTTTCGTCCGGTTCCCAATACTTCACCTTGATCCCGTTGATCTGGAACTGGTCAACACCGAGCAGCCGCCAGAACTGCTGGTAAACGGAGAAATCAAAGCCTAATCCCGGATGACGAGTGAGAATGTCCCAACCGTTGCGATGGGCATGCAGCACAAGGCCGGAACGCTTGCGCAAGAAACTCATGCCGCCAAAACCGATCGAGTTGATATTGATGACAGCGCAGTTGCCACCGGCGTTCAAAACGACATCATGGTTGCGCATCATCTGGTCAGGGTCGGCATGACTGATGCCGAATGCATACATAACCTTTTTGCCAGTGCGTTGTTCACGGTCGAGGATCAACGGCATGATATGCTTCACCCGCTGTTCCAGCGGCGAGTAGGATGGGCTCATCAACTTTTCATCGTCCTTGATGAAGTCGACATCGGCCTCGATGAGATCCTTCACCAATGCCGCAGTCTCATGCGGCCTGAGGCCGAGTGCCGGCTTGACGATGGTGCCGATGATCGGACGATCCTTGATGCCAGTGAGTTCACGGCTGCCGGCGATGCCGAACTGTGGGCCGGGGTGAGCTGTTCGGAATTCCTCAGGCAGCTGCATCGCGATCACGCGGATGCCGGTGAAGCCGCGAATGGACCAGACGCCACCGATGGCGATGGTCATCAAGGCGGCGAGATCGGTGCCGATGGCGTCGAACGGAAAGTCAATATCGGCTTCGGCGCGGTTGAACGGTCCGGCTTCCTCAGACGGGAAGGATGACCGCGCCAGTGGCTGCAGCGACCGGATTGAGCTCACCCTCGCCGCAACCCTGGCCTTCAGCTCTTCTGTCTCGCCCGGAACGTGAATGAAGGTACCGGTTGACTGGTCAGATGCGATTTTTTCCGCGAGCCTGGAGGGATCTCCCGCTGTTTCAATGAGATAGGTAAGGCGGATCACGGAGTTTGGCGGTTTGCGCGTCATTCGTTTACTGGTATGATGACCTGATATGACCGCAAACTAGCAGTGTATCCCGCCAACATGCAAACTGATCGCATCGTCCGCCGCAAACTCTCTGACGAAGTGCTGGACCGGCTGCTGCGGCTGATTTTCGACGGCAATCTCCAACCCGGCGATCCCATGCCTTCAGAGCGTGAATTGATGGCACGATTTGGTGTCGGGCGGCCCGCCATTCGTGAAGCGATGCAGTCACTGGGAAGCATGGGACTGGTGTCGATCAGCCACGGCGAGCGCGCGAAAGTGCAGCAACTGACGGCCCAGTCGATCATCAAGCAGGTTGATGCCTCAGCTCATCTAATGCTCTCGCGGTCAGCGGATTCACTTGAACATCTGAAAAACGCACGGCTGTTTTTCGAACGCGGCATGGTGCGCGAGGCGGCGGCGAAAGCTACGCCCGATGACATCATGCGGCTGCGAGCGACAGTCGACGAGCAGCGCGCCATGTTGGGTAATGCCAATGGCTTCATGACAGCCGACATGCGCCTTCATACGCAGATCGCCGCCATATCCGGCAACCCGATCTTCGTTTCGATAAGTGCCGCCATGCTCGGCTGGCTGAAGGCATATCATGTCGACTTGATATTCTGGAGTGGCAAGGAGACTTACACCATCGCCGAGCACGAACAGATTATCGCGGCAATCGAGAAGGGCGATGCGGATGCTGCCGAGAAGGCGCTGGTCATACATCTCGAACGATCGGCAATTCTCTACGCGATCAGCAATTCCAGGGAATTGGGATAGTTCTCTTCAAACGCCCAAAGGTGCAAGTCCAAGTATCGCGCGCGCTTCACGTGCGCTTGCCGGATGACGGCCATACTCATTGCAAAGCATGGCGACGCGCTTCACCAGCTCGGCGTTGGAAGCCGCGAGCCGCGTTTCGTCCCACCTGATATTGTCCTCGAGGCCGGTGCGGCAATGGCCACCCCGCTCCAGGCACCAGCGATTAACCTGCAACTGATGCTTGCCAATTCCGGCCGCCACCCACGTGGATTGAGGCGACAGCCGGGTGACCTCATCCACCATGAAATCGAACGCCTGGCGGATGACCGGCATGGCATTTTTTACACCCATCACGAACTGCACATGCAGCGGCTTCCTCAGCACGCCTTCGTCGGCGAAGCGCAGCGCCTGATAAAGCATCGAGAGATCAAAGACCTCGATCTCTGGCTTCACATTATGCTGGGTCATCAGGTCCGCAAGCTCGCGTATTAAATCAGGGTGGTTCTCGTAGATGATCGTGGGAAAGTTGCAGGAACCAGTAGAGAGCGATGCCATATCAGGGGCCAGATGAAGCATGCCACCGCGCTCGGAACCCTTGCCCGACCGGCCACCAGTTGAAAATTGCACGATCATTCCAGGGCAATGCTTGCGCAGGCCTTCGAACAGGCGGCAAAAGCGTTCCGGGTCGGATGTCGGGGTCTGATCGTCCTTCCTGACGTGGACATGCGCAATGGTCGCTCCGGCCTCGAAAGCAGCTTGAGTCGACTCCACTTGCTCCGCCACCGTGATCGGCACAGCTGGGTTATGTTCCTTGCGTGGCACGGAGCCGGTGATGGCGACGGTAATGATACAGGGTGTGGTCATGTCTGGCGTCCGGGAATTGCAGTGCCTTCATCTTGCGTTTTCGTTGCGGCGCTTGCAAGTCTCGCGACTTGTTGGAATTGTACAGTGAGTGCTGCGAAAATCTTCACGCCTCGGCAAAGTGTAGTTGATCGTTGCGCTCCCACTGCATCACCGATGCCGGAAGGAGTGGCCTGTTGCGCACGAGATCGGACGCCTTCTCGCCAATCATGATGGTCGGCGCATTGGTGTTGGACGAATTGAGCAGCGGCATGATCGAACTATCGCATACCCGAAGCCCATCGATGCCATGCACTTTCAGATCGGTTCCAACGACCGACATTGCATCATGCCCCATTTTGCAGGTGCCAACCGGGTGGTGGTCGGTCTTGGCCATTTGGCAGGCGTAGTCGAAGATTGCATTCCGGCCGGTTACATCATTGCCAGGAAGTGCCTCGCGCTTGACGAAAGCTGCAAGAGCCGGCTGTGACATGATTTCGCGCGCCATCTCAAACCCGCGCAACGAGATTTCAAGGTCATATGGATCGGCCCAGAAATTGGGGTCGATAAGTGGCGGGTCTTCCAAATTGGCGCTCGCAAGCCGGACTGAACCACGCGAGCGTGGACGCATGAAGGCTGAGTTGAGCGTCACACCGGCATTGTCGAGTTTGGCGATGCCCTTCTCAATCCCCGAGCCTTGGCCGAAGTGAAACTGGATGTCCGGCGAACGGGCATGCGGATCTGCATACCAGAAGGCGCCCGTTTCGAAGAGCGACGAGGTGACAGGCCCTGACTTGAACAGCAGATACTGAAGGCCTGCCAGCAGCATGCGATGCGGATTCTGCACGCCGTCATAGGAATGATCGCCGGTACATTCGGAAATGACGCAGATGTCTACATGGTCCTGAAGATTTGCGCCCACGCCGGGAAGATCATGCACCACGTCGACACCGACGGACCTCAGATGCTGCGCCGGTCCAATGCCAGACAGCATCAACAACCGCGGCGAGCCAACGGCGCCCGAGGTGACCAGCACTTCACGTTCAGCGCGGAAGGACCGTGACGCTCCGCCTACGACTGCCTCAATGCCTGTCGCCCTGCCCTTGTCCACCACAATGCGGGTGACTTGTGCATTATCTATGACAGTAAGATTGGTGCGCGGGCGAGCAGGATCGAGAAATGCCGTGGCAGCGGACGATCGGCGAGAGCCTTTTTGCGTCAGTTGGTAGTAGCCGGCACCGCGCTGCAAGCGGCCGTTAAAATCCGGATTGTACGGAACACCCGCCTGTTGAGCGGCACGAATGAAGGCATCGCAGATCGGCAGCGCACCTTGAGGCATTTGGACGCTGAGCGGTCCGTCCGTACCGTGATAGTCGTCATCAAATCGCTGATTTCCTTCGGCCCGCTTGAAATAGGGAAGAATGTCGCGATAACCCCAGCCCTCACAACCTGCCTCGTCGCGCCAGGCATCATAATCGCGGGCGTTGCCGCGGGTGTATATCTGGGCGTTGATAGTGGAGCCACCGCCAATGACCTTGGCTTGGGTGTACCACAGCACCCGGTTCTGCATGTGCACTTGCGGTACCGTGGACCAGCCCCATGATGCGATGCCCTTGGTCATCTTGGCAAAACCCGCCGGCCAATGGAACAGGTAGTTCGAGTCCGGGCCGCCTGCCTCAAGCAACAACACCTTGACGTCCGGATCCTCAGTCAGGCGCGAGGCGAGGACGCAGCCTGCGGGACCCGCACCTGAGACGATGTAGTCGAAACTCGAAATCATGGATCGGCTCCGGCGGAGTTCCTGCGCATCATCCGAAAATTCGACCCCGCTGTAAACATCGCACGACCAGTCTTGCCATTTGTAACCAAATGGTTATCATGCCGATCACCAGTCAATGTCAAGCGGGGGGCAGCGAAATGCCAGCAATCGGTGCGCGCAAATTCGGCAGGGTGGACCTGAAGGTCACCGACATGGGTTTCGGCGCCGCGCCCATTGGCAATTTCTTGCGGCCAGTAAACGAGGATGTTGCCGATGCAATGGTGCAACGCGCCTGGGACCACGGCATGCGCTATTTCGACACTGCTCCCTATTATGGTCACGGGCTTTCGGAAGCACGCCTTGGCCACAGCCTGCGCTGGAAGCCCCGCAATGAATTCGTGATCTCAAGCAAGGTTGGCCGCCTGTTGATGCCTGCCACGCGCAATACAATCAATTTCGCGCCGTGGGTCGATGCGCTGCCGAACATCTGTCATTTCGACTATTCGTATGATGGCACGATGCGGAGCTTTGAAGATTCACTGCAGCGCCTTGGGCTCGAGCATATCGACATTCTTTACATCCATGATGCCGATATCTTCACGCATGGGCCAGAAATGGCGAAGACCTATTTCAATCAGGCGATGCACGGCTGCTACCCGGCATTGACGAAGCTCAAGGAACAAGGACTGGTGAAGGCCATTGGCGTCGGTGTCAACAACTGGGAGATCATGCTCGAATTCATGAAGGCCGGAGATTTCGACTGTTTGCTCATGGCAGGCCGCTATACTCTGCTGGAACAGGAACCGCTCGATGAGTTGCTGCCCTTGTGCGAACAGCGCGGCGCGGCAATTGTCATCGGCGGTGGATTGAACAGCGGCATTCTGGCCACCGGAGCGGTGCCGGGCGCCAAATACAACTATGCATCGGCCCCCGATCACATCATGGAAAAAGTCCGGAAAATCGAAGCGGTTTGCAAGACGCATGGCGTACCATTGCCCGCGGCAGCACTGCAGTTCCTTCTCGCCCATCCTGCTGTCGCATCGCATGTACCCGGTACGCGCTCTGTGGAGCAGATGGACCAGAACGTTGCCTGGATCAGTCATCCGATCCCCAAGGATTTCTGGAGTGATCTCAAGGACAAGAACTTGCTGCGGCGAGACGCGCCAGTTCCAGCATGAGGGTGACAGCGACATCAGTTGCGATGAATCGCTCGCGGGACCCGGACGCGACCCGCGCTCGAATTCTGGCGGCCGCCAAGTCGGAGTTCGCCCGAATGGGGCTTGGTGGCGCCCGCGTTGATGACATTGCCGCTAAGGCAACAATCAACAAGCGCATGCTCTATCATTATTTCGGCAACAAGGAGGAACTGTTCCAGCGTACGCTTGAAGATGCCTATGGCCACTTCCGGGCCGCCGAGGCCGCATTGAAAATCGAACAGGATGATCCAATCACAGCATTGAAGCGCCTCGTTACATTTACCTGGGAGTATTACCTCGCCAATCCGGAATTCATAACGCTGGTCAATTCGGAGAATCTGCACAGGGCAAAGCACATCAAGAAATCCAAGGCGATGGACGACATGAACAAGACTTTCGTTGCACGCATGAATACCTTGTTGCAGCGTGGTGCTGCCGAAGGCTCATTCAGACAGAACCTCGATCCGGTGCAAATTCTAATCGCTCTCTCCGGCATGGGGTTTCATTATCTCACCAACCGGCACACTGGCGACATCGTCTATGGCCGCGACCTGATGTCAGAGCAGGCAAAATCGGCACGCCTCAAATTCAATATTGACTCCGTATTGCGCATCGTCTGCCGTCCCGAAGTGTTGATCAGATTGGAGTCACAGGGATGAATGGTGCTGCGCTGGTGACGGGCGCAAGGCGCGGAATTGGCAAGGCCATTGCCAAAGCATTGGCTGATGCGGGATTCGATGTTGCTCTCTGCGATCTGGAATTTTCGGAAGATATCGAAACAGCGGTGGGCGAGATCCAGACCAAGGGCCGCAAAGGTATTGCCATCGCTGGTAATATTTCGAATATCGATGATCATGCCCGTATGTTGGACGAAGCGGAAGAAGCCCTCGGACCGCTCACCACACTCGTCAACAATGCCGGTGTTTCGGTGATCGTGCGTGGCGATCTCCTCGATGTGACTTCCGAAAGTTATGACCGCTGCCTCAACGTGAACACCCGCGGCACGTTTTTTCTGACGCAAGCCTTTGCGCGGCGCCTATTGATGGTGAAGAGCGGCGCGCATCGCTCCGTCGTGACAGTGTCCTCTGCCAATGCCGTTGCCCCATCGATCGCGCGCGGCGAGTACTGCATTTCAAAGGCTGGCGTCTCGATGATGTCCAAGCTCTTTGCGGCACGGCTTTCGGACGAAGGAATTGGCGTCTATGAGATTCAGCCCGGATTCATCGAAACCGACATGACAGCACCTTCGAAGGCAAAGTATGATACACTTATTGAAGGTGGCCTGACGGTCATCAAGCGCTGGGGAAAGCCAGAGGAAGTGGCACGCATTGCCGTAACGCTGGCCACCGGGCTGCTTCCTTATACTAGCGGACAAGTCATCCAGGCCGATGCCGGTCTCCTCACTGTGAGGTATTAGACCCATGAAGATCAACCTGCCTAACGCTCACGGTGTAACCGAGACCTATGCTCTTCATGGCGAACCCTTGCCAATTCAACAACCACACGCACCTTTCAACCGGGTGGCATTTGCCGCTGCTCACGTTGTTGCTGATCCGTTCGCGGAGAGCGATCCTTCGGGTTCCCCCGCCATCGATTGGGAAAAGACACTGGATTTTCGTTCGCATTTGCTCGATCTCGGATTTGGGATTGCCGAGGCAATGGACACGTCGCAGCGCGGAATGGGATTGGACTGGCCAACGGCACATGATCTGATCGGGCACTCATTGAAATCCGCAGGCAAGCGCGTCAACATGATCTACTCCGGCTGCGGGACGGATCAGTTGCCACACTTCGAGGCCCATTCACTTGACGATGTCATCCGGGCCTATCTCGACCAGATGCACGCAATTCAGAAGCTCGACGGCCGTGTAATCGTGATGGCGAGCCGGGCATTGGTGAAGTCCGCCAGGTCACCTGATGACTACGTAAAGGTCTATTCCCGGATTCTTTCAGAGGCCGATCATCCGGTAATCCTGCACTGGCTTGGCGAAATGTTTGATCCTGCCCTGAATGGCTACTGGGGAAGCTCGGATTTCGCGGTGGCGATGGAAACCTGTCTCTCCGCCATCGATGCCAATGTCGAGAAGGTGGACGGCATCAAGATCTCGCTGCTTGACGATCAAAAGGAAATCATCATGCGGCGGCGGCTTCACCATTCGGTCAAAATGTACACTGGTGACGATTTCAATTATCCTGATCTCATCGCTGGCGACAGCAAGGGATACTCGCACGCATTGCTGGGCATCTTTGATGCAATTGCACCAGCTGCTTCAAGTGCCCTTGCCGCGCTCGCTGCAGGCAATATGACGACTTACAACAAGTTGATGTCACCAACCATACCGTTGTCGCGGCTGATCTTCCGGACACCGACCCAGTATTACAAGACTGGCATTGTCTTTCTCGCATGGCTGAACGGGCACCAGGACCATTTCATAATGGTTGGGGGAGCTCACAGCATGCGGCCACTGCCTTATTTCACCGGCATCTTCAAGTTGGCGGACCAGGCGGGCTTGCTCGCGAAGCCTGATGTTGCGGTTAAGCGCATGAAGCAGATGCTGGCACTATACGGCGTCTGAGATGCGCAATCTCCAAAGCCATCCCGAACTCTGCTCCATCAATACGGCGACACTCGGGTTCCAGGCCCCCATAGCAGAGGTCGTTGATGCGGTTGCGCGTGCCGGATTTGGAGGCGTTGCACCTTGGCGCCGGGAAGTCGAGGGGGGCGATGTGGCGGCAATTGCGCGTCAGATTCGCGATGCCGGGCTGAAGGTCTCGGGTTACTGCCGCAGCACCTACATTCCGGCAACCACTGTTGCCGGATTCAAAAAAAATGTGGAGGCGAACCGCCTTGCCATCACCGATGCGGCAACACTTGGTGCCTCATGCTTCGTCATGGTTGTGGGCAGTTTACCCGAGGGATCCAAGGATATTTCCGCCGCACGCACGCAAGTGGCCGAAGCAAGTGCTCAGCTTCTTGAACATGGCAAAGCCGTGAACGTGAAGATCGCGCTGGAGCCACTGCATCCGGTTTATGTGGCTGACCGTTCCTGTTTGTCACTGCTGTCTGAAGCGCTCGACATGTGCGATAGGATCGAAGGTCAGTCTAATGATCCATGGCTAGGTGCCTTGGTTGACGTCTATCACGTGTGGTGGGATCCCAATCTCACGCGCGACATCACACGTGCCGGCGCTGCAAATCGGATTTTTGGCTTTCATGTTTGCGATTGGTTGGTGCCAACGCGTGATGTTCTCAATGACCGTGGCATGATGGGCGATGGTGTGATTGATGTGAAGATGATCCGCGGTCTGGCCGAAAAAGCCGGATATGACGGGACCGTCGAGGTAGAGATCTTCTCAAGTGCCAATTGGTGGAAACGGCCGATGGACGATACCTTGAGTGTGTGCCGGGACCGTCTTGCAACCGCCACCTGATCAATCCCAGCGGCCTGTCATCCACGACGGATTGATGGTCCGGCCATGGCGTGTGCCAAGATTTGAGATTGACGACATATCGTCCTGCGATAACGCGAAATTGAGTACACTGAGGTTGGACTGCGCATTACCACGCTTTGTCGTCATCGGAATGGCGATCACGCCTTGCTGGATGATCCAACGCAGGACGATTTCTGAAGCCGGGCGCTGAAGCTTGGCAGCGATATCCCGAACGGGTTTCGGTAGCATCGCTTTGCCGCGCGCCAAGGGACTGTATGCTGCAAGGGCAATGCCCAGCTCACGTGATGCTGCCAGCAATTTCGATTGGTCGAGCAAGGGATGGAACTCAACCTGATTACACATGATCTCGCCCTTCGCCCGATCTTGCGCCCGGCGCATCATTGCGGCTGAGAAATTACTGACGCCAATGGCGCGCGACATGCCATTTTCCTTCTCGGCAATCAGGCGATCAATAGCTGCATCGAGATCATGCTCAGGCGGCGGCCAATGTATGAGCAACAGGTCGGCTGGACCACCGAGATCAGTCATAGATCTCGAAACGCTCGCCGAAAAACGCACCCCGTCCAGGTTGGAAGGATCAATTTTGGTCACGACAAAGAGTTCGTTTCTCGGCACGCTGGATTCCTTGATCGCCCGTCCCACGTCGCGTTCGTTGCCATACATCTGCGCCGTGTCGATGTGGCGGAAACCCAAGTCCAGCGCCATCGCGACCGCGTTGACCGCTTCGTCACCTTTCAATGGAAATGTGCCAAGCCCCAGCACAGGAATTCCATTGATGGTTGCCATTGGGGACGCGGGCATCGTGAACTCCTACTTGATGATCAGGACTTTGGCACGGTCCATAGTGACGGCGACCGCGATCACCAGAATGAATCCGAAGACGATCTGCTGGGCAAAGACCGAGACGCCAACAAATGTCATGCCGATACGCACAACTTGCACAATCAGTGCGCCAACAAAGGTTCGCCAGATGGAACCGACGCCGCCGGTGATGGCCGTACCACCAACCACGATGCAAGCGATGGCCGGAAGCAGAAATTCATTGGCAAGCGTTGGCGAACCCGAGCCGAGGCGCGCCGCCATAACCACGCCTGCCACACCAGCCATCGTTCCCGACAACGTATAGGCGGCAATTTTGATGCGGTCGGCATCTATCCCTGAGGCTAGGACCGCGCGTTCCTGCGCGCCGATGCCGCGCACCAGCCGCCCGAACGGCGTCAGGCCCAGGATGGCGCTCAAGATGACGAGGAAGATCGCGCCCACCCAGATCTCATTGGGAACACCCAGAAAATCACCAACCGCCCAGATCAGATAGTTCTGACTTATTTCGCCGGGAATGACGACTGACTTGGTTTCCGAAAACCAATTGCCGGCACTGAGCACCACGCCGCTGACCGCCAGCGTGGCAATGAATGATGGAATGCGCAACCTGGTCGACACGTAGCCGCCGGCGATACCGGCAATGGTTCCTCCCAGCACAGCCAATGGAATTGCGAGAATACCAAGCTGCGGTAGATAAACAGCCAGAATGCAACTGGCCATCGAGGCGACGGCCTGCACCGACAGATCGATGCCACCGATCATGATGACAAGTGTAACACCCGACGCCATGAGAAACAGCGTCATGGTGTCGGCGGTGACTTCCATCAAGTTGCCAAGAGAGAAGAAGGTGCGATCATAACCGCCAACCAGCAGCACCAGCAACACAAGTACAATGAGGGGCAACCAGGTTTGCAGGCGGGCGCGCGCTTCACTTGTCATGTCACACCATGTGGCTCACGAGATCGACCTGCTTCGGTTTAAGGCCCGGTGCGGCTTCAAAACTGGCCGTCACCTCGCCATCGCGCATCACCAGGATGCGATGCGACATTCCGATGACTTCCTCAAGTGTGTCACCAAGCAGGACAATGGCGAGGCCTTCCGCCGTCATGTCGCGGATCAAATCATAAACATCCTCTTTGGCGCCGACATCAATGCCGCGCGTCGGGTGATCGAGGATCAGAACTTTCACTCCGGCAATCCGCCATTTGGCTAGCACGACTTTCTGCTGGTTGCCACCGGACAGGCTGCCCGCCATGGTGTTCGGGGACGGCGTCTTGATGCTCAATCTCTCGATCCACTGCTGCGCCACGCGTGTCTCATCGGCAAAACGAATTCGTAGGCCCGATACAAACTTGGGTAGGGCGGCAAGCGTCATGTTCTCGGTGACCGAAAACGGTGCGACCAAGCCCTCGACCTTCCGTTCGGCCGGAACCAGCCCGACGCCCTTGGCGGTCGCATCGAAGGCGGCTGAAAAGCGGACGGCCGCGCCCGCGACTTCCAAAGTGCCGTCATCGACCTCAGAATGACCGGCGAGGCAACGGGCCAAGGCCTCGCGCCCGGAGCCGATGACACCGGCGATGCCCAGCACTTCGCCCTCGTGCAGCGCAAAACTGATGTTGGAGAAAGCGCCGGACTTCGAAAGATTCTTGGCTTCAAGGACCGTGGTCAGTGATGGTTCGGTCTGCCGTGCCTCGCGATAATATTCATGATGCAGTTGGCGGCCCACCATCAGTTGGTGAAGATCCTTTACCGTAGCATCCCTGGCCGCCAGTTCCTTGACGCACTTTCCGTCGCGCAGGACATAGACGCGATCGGAAATCTCCAGCACTTCCTCGAGGCGATGCGAAATGAAGACGAAAGATGCCCTGTCCCTCAGCCCACGGACGATCGAGAAGAGAAGATCGGCCTCCTTTTTCTCAAGGACGGACGTCGGTTCGTCGAGGAGAATGGTCACGTCTCCAGCAATACGGCTGTGCAGCGAAAGAGCCTTGGCAATCTCGACCATCTGGCGGTCGGCAAATGACAGATCGCCACAGCGTGTGGCGGGGCTCACATCAAGGTGGACCTTGGCAAGTTCAATGGCTGCCGCCTGATTCATGCGGCGTTTGGAGATGAGGCCGAAGCGGATGAACTCCTCCTCGCGCCCCAAAAAGATATTCTCGGCAACGGTCAATGTCGGCAACACTGACTGTTCCTGGAACACCATGGCAATACCGCTGTCGAATGCCTGGCGGGGAGACGAAATGATGACAGGTTTGCCGTCAACGAATATGCCGCCCTGGTCTGGATGGTAGATGCCGTTGAGGACCTTGAGCAACGTCGACTTTCCAGCACCGTTCTCGCCGATGAGGCCAACAACCTCGCCCTTGTTGATTGCAAAACTCACGTCATCGAGCGCTTTCACGCCGGGAAAGCTCTTCGATACGCCGCGTATCTCGAGAACGGGGATTGTCATTTGACGACGTCAAGCCGCGAACGGTCCAAAGCCAATGCGACTGCGGCGATGATCAGCAAGCCTTGCACACCCTTCTGCACATAGGGTTCGATGCCCATCAGGATCATGCCGTTGGTGAGCACGATGACGATGAAGACGCCGATGACCGAGTTCAGCACCGAACCCACTCCGCCCGAGAGTGCTGTGCCGCCGACGACAACGGCCGTGATCGCGGCAAACAGCCGATCCTGACTGATCAAGGCATGGCCACGGCCAATCTGGGCGGCGGATAGCGCGCCAGCGAGTCCATAGAACGTGCCGGCAATTCCAAAAATGAGGATGCGGGTGCGGTCAACCGGAATGCCGGCATTGCGGGCGGTCGCTTCGTCAGTACCGATGGCATAGAGCCAACGGCCGATGCGGGTGCGCTCCTGGATGACCCAGGCAACACCTACGGCGATTGCCGCGATATAGACGGCAGCGGGTATGTCGAGAAACCGGCCGAGCGAGAGATAGTTGCGGAATTCGTTGTCGGAAATCCGCACCATGACGCCACCAAGGATGGCGGTGGCGACGCCAATGCCTGCGAAGCCCATGCCGAGGGTGGTCATGAAGGATGGAATGCGGAACTTCACGTGGATATAACCGTTCAACAGCCCGATCAGGCCACCGATCACGATGGCGGCGGGAACCGATAGCGGTCCGATCGCCACGCCGGTGAAATCATTGGCGACCAACATGGAGGCTGCGACGGCGCAGATGGCGATGACACCTTCCGCCGACAAATCAATCGAACCCATCAGTATGATGAATGTCGCGCCCATGCAGATCACCAGCGGGATCGACGCCGTGTTAAGCATTCTGATGAGATTGGAAAGGCCAAAAAAATTCGAATTGAACAGGCCGATCAGGATGCAGAGCCCGACAAGCACAGCGACCGGAGCCCAGCGCCGCCATTGCTTGATCCATGTTCCGCCGGCCGGCGCTGCAATTTTCACAGGCGATGCCCTCGCACGAACATTCCGATAGGTGCCGGCCGGGTGTCAAGCATCCGGCCGGCTTTGATGCTCAGAATATTGTTAGCCGCGATACTGGATCTGGCCGGTAGCCTTGCCCCACAGATCGTTGAAGTCTATTTTCGACGGGTTGCTCTTGAAATCGGCGACCGACTCTTTGGTGACGATGATGCCGGTGCCATAGAACTCGCGGTGTTCGTGGCCTTCCTTGGTGATGTCGATCTTACCGGTGGCGTGGGCATAGGGGATTGCCAAGCCCATGCCGCCCGTCCACAAGGGATCCCAGGCAACGGTGCCGGCGAATTCGCCGGCCTCGATTGCTGCAACGGCGGCGTCGATGCCATCGATACCGACGACCGGCACTTTACCTGCCAGGCCATTCTGGCGCAGCGCTTCGAGAGCGCCCATGCCCATGCCGTCATTGGCGGCGAAGACGCCCTTCACCTTGTCGCCGAAGCGCGTCAGCCAGGCTTGCGTGATTTCGAAGGCCTTCTGCTCGTTCCAGTCTGCCGGCTGGAAGTCGAGGAGCTCAACCTTGCCATTGGTCTTGGCGATGGCGTTGTCGAGGCCGAGTTTGCGCTCGATTGCCGGGACGTTGGAGAGAATGCCGCCCAGGGCCACAATGCCGCCTTCGCCGCCAAAGGCCTTGAACAGTTCGTTGGCGATGGCTTCCGCCGTCGGCACACCGTCAAACGACATGTGGGCAATGTAGTTCGGATCGAAATCCCACGGATGCAGATCGGCCGGCTTATTCCATTGCGTGACGACGAAGCCGCCAGCCTTCTTCACTTCCTCGACGATGACACGGGCATCGGGCGAGTCGTTCGGATCGACGTTGAGGATCAACTTGCCGCCGCTGCGCTGCAGCAGGGCCTTGATGTCGGCTATGCCCTTCTCCGAATTGCCTTCCGTAACCAGCACTTCATACTTGGCGCCAATCGACTTGGCGAAATCCTCGCCGCCCTTGGCGAAGGTGGCGTGATAGGGATTGGCAACCGAGCGCAAGGAATTCGCCAGGGTCCAGGTGGTCTCCTGGGCAATCGCCGGCATTGGGAACGGCAAACCAACCGCGCCCAAAGCCGCGGCTCCCGCTGCACCTTTCAGTACCGTACGCCTTGTTTGATTTTTCGTGAGCATCTCAGCCATGTAATCCTCCCATGATATTTTTGGCCTTTACTGCACCATCTAGTTACTTCATTATATGAGACTGTCAAGTGGGTCGCAAAGCAACTGCGGAAAGGTGTATTGAGGCCGAACTCCGGAAGGACGATCAAGGAATTCACGATGGCCATTGCAACCGAGACCGCTACGGCAACCGCCGTCAAAACGCGTCCGCGCGACGCCGAGCAGACGCGCAAGCGGATTCTCGAGGCGGCGACAGTGGAATTCGCCCGCAAGGGGCTGGGCGGCGCCAGAGTTGACGCCATCGCGCTCCGCTCGAAATCCAACAAGCGCATGATTTATCACTATTTTGGCAGCAAAGAGCAACTGTTCAAACAGGTCATCGAGGCCGCTTACGTTGGGATCCGAACGGCAGAACAGAAGCTGCATCTCGACGAACTGGAGCCAGAAGAAGCAATTTCGACACTCGTCCGGTTCACCTGGGCGTATTACTTGCAACATCCGGAGTTCTTGACGCTGGTGAACAGCGAGAATCTGCACCGCGCCAAACATCTCAAAACCTCTGAAGTGATCCGCGCCGTGAGCGGTCAGTTCATGCAGATGGTAAAACAGATACTCGACCGCGGAGTTACTACAGGCGTGTTCCGCGCGGGGATCGATCCCGTGCAACTCAACATCACCATCGCAGCAATCGGCTATTATTATCTCACCAACCGGTTTACTGGATCGATCGTCTTCGAACGCGATTTCATGTCGCCGGACAACCTCAATGCCCGGCTCGACTTCAACCTCGATACAATTTTGAGACTCGTGAAAAGGCATCCATGATGGAACACCCCTTCTTCATTCCGGCTCCGAGTCTGCCTGCCGATATCTATGCGCAAATCCGCGACACGGCCCGGCGGTTTGCCGAAAGCCGCATCAGGCCGAAGGCCGCAGTGCTCGATGAGGATGAGAGCTTTCCGAGCGAAATCTATGCCGAAATGGCTGAGCTTGGCCTATTCGGCATCACCGTGCCGGAGGCGTCGGGCGGCGCCGGTCTTGATGCGCTGTCCTACGCCCTGGTGATGGAAGAACTGTCGCGCGGCTATGCTTCGATCGCCGATCAATGCGGTCTTGTGGAGTTGATCGGCACGCTGCTCTGTGCGCATGGAACGGAGGCGCAGCGTTCACATTGGCTGGGAGATCTGCTGTCGGCAAAGAAGCGGGCTGCATATTGCATCACCGAGGCTGAGGCGGGAACGGATGTCTCGGGCGTG
>JANLTS010000271.1:0-13156 GCA_031363045.1 Hyphomicrobiales bacterium | reverse complement strand
CTCGATGGTGCCTTCTACCAGACCGGCCAGCGCTGCACGGCGTCCTCGCGCCTCATCGTCGGCGCCAAGGTGCACGATGCGTTTGTCGAGCGCATGGTCGAAGGCATGAAGAAGCTGAAAGTCGATCATGCCTTGAAGGATGGTACGGTGATTGGCCCGGTCGTCGATGAAGCCCAGATGGCGCAGGACGAGAAATATATCCAGATCGCGCGTGATGAAGGTGGCGAACTGGCTTGGGGCGGCGAGCGCCTGAACCGAGACACCAAGGGCCATTACTTGAGCCCCGCGCTGTTCATCGGCACCAACAACACGCAGCGCATCAACCGCGAGGAAGTCTTCGGCCCCGTTGCTTCCATTATCAAAGTTGATAGCTATGACGAGGCCTTGAGTGTTGCAAACGACACGCCGTTCGGCCTGTCGTCGGGCATCGTCACGACGTCGCTCAAGTATGCCACTGATTTCCGCAAGAAGTCCCAGGCCGGCATGGTGATGATCAACCTGCCGACGGCGGGAGTCGATTATCACGTGCCGTTTGGCGGCCGCAAAGGCTCAAGCTATGGCGCCCGCGAACAGGGCCGCTTTGCAGCCGAGTTCTATACCTCGGTCAAGACGGCTTATACGCTGGGGTAATGTCCTCGCCCGCAAAGCGGGAGAGGGCGAGTTCTTGCGAGCGCCGCACTGCGGCGGGAACAGGGGGCCGCCGCGAAGCGGTGGGATAGGTGAGGGACCACGGAGCACTTCTTAAGGAGTACCCAGCGGCCCCTCATCTCCCCTATCATGCTGCCGCATGACGGGTCCCCTTCTTCTCCCGCTCAGCGGGAGAAGACATGAACATTAATCCACCGGCACCGGCACGTCCGCCTGCTTGCCACTCGACTTCTCCCGCGCGAAGACCAGCAAACCGCTAACGATGACGATGCCCGCGCCGATCAGCGTCCACATGTCAGGCACGTCGCCGAAGATCACGAAGCCCAATAGAATCATCCAGACGATCTGAGTATAAACGAAAGGTGCGAGGACACTGGCTGGCGCCAGGCGATGCGCCTGGATCAGCAGGAGATGGCCAAATCCTCCCGCCAGCCCCATGACCAACAGCAACAACCATTGCATGCCTTCGGGCGTCTGCCAGTGCCATGGCAGTGGCAGGGCGGCACCCAGACTACCGAACAGCCCGACATAGAACAGCGACGTTTCGGCGCGGTCGCGGCCACCCACCTTGCGGGTGGCGATATTGTAGATCGAGCCAGAAAAGGCCGAACCCAGCGATAGGAACATCGCCCAGTGAAAACTCATGGTGCCTGGACGCATGATGATCAGTACACCGACGAAACCCACCATGACCGCCAGCCAGCGCCGCAACCCCACTTTTTCGCCAAGCAGCGGCACCGAGAGCGCGCAGACCCACAACGGTATCGTGAAGGAGATGGCCGCCGTCTGCGCCAGCTGCAGATAAGTCATGGCCATGAAGTTGAAGGCGGTCGCCGCCAGCAATGTCAGTCCACGGAGGAATTGCAGTCCGATATGGCGCGACAGGATGAGAGCCGGACGGCGGGTCCGTTCGATCAGTGCCATCGACAACAGCAGGGCGATCACATAGCGGCAGAAAATCGCCACCGGCGGCGGCAGCGTCTGCATCACATATTTGGCAGCGCCGTCGAGGATGGCGAAGATGAGGACCGCCATCACCATCAGCAGGATGCCCTTGAGATTGGCGTTCATGGCGGCGTCAGGTCCAAATTAATACCGTCATCCCGGCGAAAGCCGGGACCCATTGAAGCATCTGAGTGGGTCCCGGCTTTCGCCGGGATGACGGTCGTTAGTAGGCAGGATTACCCTATCGCTGCCTCAAACAACATCCACATCCAGCGCGCCCAGCCCGGCGATTTCCGCATGGAGCCTGTCGCCGCGCTGGACAGGGCCGACGCCCGAGGGTGTGCCGGTGAAGATCAAGTCGCCGGCTTGCAGTTCGAACAGCTTGCCGAGTTCCGAGATGATCTCGTCGATGCTCCAGATCATTTCGGAAAGATCGCCGGTCTGGCGGCGCTGGCCGTTGACATCAATCGATATCGCGCCAGCGGTGAGTGCGTGGTCACGCGGCACGATGGCGCCGATCGGGCCTGAGTGGTCGAAGCCCTTGGCGGTTTCCCATGGGCGCCCGAGTTTCTTCGACGCCGCCTGCAAATCGCGCCTGGTCATGTCGAGGCCGACCGCATGGCCGAAGATTTTTGCGTTGGGACCGAGGGCCACCACGAGTTCGATCTCGTGATGCACATCGCTCGACATGGGGGGATAGGGAAAGTGGCCATCAGTCACCAAGGCATCCGGCGGCTTGGCGAAGAAAAACGGAGGATCGCGCCCCACCTCGCCACCCATTTCCTTCACATGCTCGGCATAGTTCCGGCCGACGCAATAGACGCGGCGCACCGGGAAGCGCTGATCGCTCCCGGCAATCGGCAGGCTCACCGAAGGTGCAGCGGCAAAGGCTAGGCTCATGCCAGCACCACGTTGCGTTCGGCGAAGGATTTGCGTGTTGCGGCAGCCGAGCCATTCATGTCGATGGCGCGGCAGGCAGCCTCGATCACCTCGGTGTCAAACCCCAGCGTGCGGGCATCCTCCGCTGAATAACGCACGCAGAAGTCAAAGGCCAAGCCAACACACGTGACATGGGTGAAGCCGCGCTCCTTCAAATACCCGCCAAGGCCGGTTGGCGTCGTGTGGTCGTTCTCGAAAAATGCCGAGTAGCTGTCGATGGCCTTGCGGTAGCCTTTGCGGATGATCAGTTCGGCATGCGGGATATCGAGGCCTTGATGGAAGGCGGCGCCCTCGGAGCCTTGAATGCAATGATCCGGCCACAGCGTCTGCGGGCCGTAGGGCATGGTGACCATCTCGAAAGGCTGCTTGCCGGGATGGGTGGAGGCAAAAGACGAATGCCCCGCCGGATGCCAGTCCTGGGTCAGCACCACATGCTGGAAGCCGTGGGCGATGCGGTTGACCTTGGCGACGATCTCGTCACCGCCTGCCACCGCGAGATGGCCACCGGGGCAGAAATCCTTCTGCACATCGATGACCAGAAGCACGTCAGTGTCCTTGCGCATGGTGTCACCTCACATCTCGGCAATGGCCGCGGCACAACCCTTGAAAGCGGGGAAGCGGTCGACGATCACATAGACCGGGATCGGCCGCATGACCTGGGCCAGCCGGCCTTTCTCCTGGAACGTCGTGCGGAACGAGCCGGTCTTCAACTTCTCGACAATCGAGGGCGCAATACCTCCCGCCAGATAGACGCCGCCCCTCGCCTGCATGGTCATGGCGGCGTCACCGGCGATACGGGCCAGCCAGGTGATGAACTGGTCGAGCGTCTTCACCGCCGCCGCGTCGGTTCCGGCGAGTGCCGCCTGTAGAACCTCTTCCGGCGTTTGCTGGGCGGGCTTTTCGGCAATCGCCCGGTACATCAGCAGCAACCCGCCGCCGGTGATGGCGTCTTCGGATTCAAACAGCACGCCGGGCTTGGTCATCTTCTCGCGCCAGTCATATTCGTCGCGCGTCACCACCGGCAGCGTGATGTGGCCGACCTCGCCCGGAAGCGCCATCCAGCCGCCGCCGGGCAGCGGAGCAAGCGTTGCCATGCCAAGCCCGGTGCCGGGGCCGAGCACGATCTTGACCGAAGGCTTTGGCGGGGTTTCGCCACCGATCTGGACGATGTCATCGCCTTCGAGATGCGGCAGCGACAGAGCCAAGGCTTCAAAATCATTGAGCAGCCGGAATGTCCGGGCGAGAGCAGCTTTCCGCAGCGATTGGCGGGTGAAGGTCCAGTCGCGGTTGGTGAGGCCGACGGTTTCGCCCTCGATGGGGCCAGCGACCGCAATGGCGGCAGCCGCCGTCTGGGTCAGACCCTTCAACTTCACATAGGCGCCGATTGATTCCTCGAGTGAGCCGAAGTTGTTGTTCTTGAGGACCTCGATGTCGCGAATGCGGGTGGAACCGGGCTCCACCAGTCCAAAGCGCGAATTCGTACCCCCGATGTCGCCAACCAGTGCCAGTTCAGTCATCATACACCCCTGGCTTCCCAAGTGCCACGAGACGCGATTTTGGGCAACAGCGAATCGGGAATGGTGTGGCTGGGCCTTGCCCGCAGTGGTCTGGATGGCACGGGGCGTAGCCCCGAAGGCCGGCCCCGGCGATTGGTGTCAAGACCGCTGCGGCAGGGTGGTTCTCACGCCGCCTTATCGCGGACAATCCGCGACAGCGTACCGATCGCCTGATCAACGGATGCGACCGATTGTGTCACCTCTTCGGCAAGTTGCGCTGCGGATTGGGCGGCGCCCTCAAGGTGATTGATGCTCGTGTCGATCTGCTGAATACCTTCGGCTTGCTCGCGGCAGGCCGTTGAAATGTTCTCGATCAACTTGGCGGCCAAGCGGGTTGTCTGCTGCATTTTCGCCATGCCGGTGCTGAGGCTCTCGGCCAGTGCGGTGCTTTCCGCCAGTTGCTGCTTGCTGTCGCGGATGTGGATCTGAATATCCTTCAGCGCACCGGCGCTGCGTTGGGCAAGGGTACGCACTTCGGCGGCAACCACGGCGAAGCCGCTGCCGAGTTGACCGGCGCGTGCCGCCTCCACAGCGGCATTCAAGGAGAGCAGGTTGGTCTGAAAAGCGATCTCCTGCACCAGGTCGATAATCGACAGGATGCGATGGTTGGATTCCGAGATCTTGGCGATGGTGCCAGTAACGGTGATCGAAATTTGGTTACCTTCCTCGGCCGTGGATCTGGCTGCCAGGGCAAGATTTCGGGCTTCCTGGGAATCGTTGGCGTTTTGTTTTACTGCGTCGGCAAGTTCGCGGATGGCTGCGGACATCTCCTCGAGACTGGCCATTTGTCCGTCGGTTTGGTGCGCCAGGTTAACGGCGCTGCTGTTGAGAGAATTGGTGCTAGCGCCGATTTTCGACAGATTGACCTTAGTCTGCTTCAGCACACTGTCGAGCTGGTGCGTCTGAGCCGCAAAATTTTCCCGAAGGGCAGTGCTTTCTGAGATATCGACGAAGCTGATGATGGCGGATTTTCGCTCTTCACCCTCCACGCGTTTCCAGCCCGAACTTTCAACCAGCAGGTGAATGACGCTCTGTCCGGGCCGGCGCACCGGCGATTCAAATCGTGACGCTTGTCCCGGGAAATTGACGGGCGGAGCGGAGAGCAAGTTGAGTGCCGCCAGCAAGCTAGCGGGGGGGCGGTCCAGGCCCAGGTAGTCGAGGACGCGGGAATTGGCAAACGTGACTGTGCCATTTTCTTCGATCTTCAGCACGCCAACTGGAACAGCCTCTGCCAGAATCTGGTTCTGGGCTTCGCGTTTCTTGATTTCGCTCAGATCGCTGTTGGTGCCAAGGATGTAGGTATTTCCGTCGGCAGCGGCGATGACCGACTTGCGGGTCAATACCGGAGTCCGCCGCTTGGTCGTATTGTCATCGACCATTTCCTCGATGACATATTCCTGACGGGTGGCCAGCAACTTGCGCTCGCGATCCATATACGCCGCGGCTAGATCCGAAGCGTGGATTTCTGCGTCGGTCTTGCCAATCAATTCCGCTTCGTTCTTGCCGCAGACAGCGCGCTGGGCGCGATTGGCAATGATGAAACGGAGGTCAGCATCTTTGACATAGACAGGTGTCGGCAGATTTTCGATAATGGAAACCAGAATATCCGTGTTGCGGGCTTGCCAGTTTTCCGACACTGGTAATCGCGCTTTGCGAAATTTGCCGAGCATGATTGTCCTATCCTGGTGGCTCGGGTTGGGCCGCGCCGTCCCGTCGGTTTGATCGTGCAATTCGAGGGCCCACGCCAGCAACCCGAATTACATTGAAATCGTGAATTTGCGTTATACCTATGACAGTACATCGGTGTTCGGCACGTGAAGGCCGACGACGGGTAGGCTATTCGGTCATGGTAAGAGAAGCGTTAAGGTCAGCCAGCCGCAAGCCTTGTACGAGTGCAATTTAAAAGAATGAGCCGGTGGCTGGGATTACCTGGCAAAATGCTTCCACAATTGCCTGGAAACGCGCTAGGAAGCGGCCAACCTATTCATATCGGATGTAACGTGACTAACCCGCTTGAACAGGAAGTGGCGCGCAGGCGCACCTTCGCCATCATTTCGCATCCCGACGCCGGCAAGACGACGCTGACCGAAAAGCTGTTGCTGTTCGGCGGCGCTATCCAGCTGGCCGGACAGGTGCGTGCCAAGGGCGACCGCCGCCGCACCCGCTCCGACTGGATGTCGATCGAACGGGCGCGCGGCATTTCGGTCGTCACCTCGGTGATGACGTTCGAATACGAGAATGTGGTGTTCAACCTGCTTGATACGCCGGGCCATGAGGATTTTTCCGAAGATACCTACCGGACGCTGACCGCCGTTGATGCCGCCGTCATGGTGATCGACGCCGCCAAGGGTATCGAGGCGAGAACCCGGAAGCTGTTCGAGATTTGCCGTCTGCGCGATATCCCGATCATCACCTTCGTCAACAAGATGGACCGCGAGTCGCGCGATCCCATCGATCTCCTGGACGAGATTGAGAAGGGCCTGGCGCTGACAGTTGCGCCCATGGTCTGGCCCATCGGCCAGGGCAAGGAATTCGCCGGAACTTACGACCTCAATTCGCCGCGCGTGCGCCAGCTGGAACAGGACCCGGCGGGCGTGCCCGTCTCGGGCCCCGATGATCCGCTGATCGACACGCTCATCAAGGGCGACGTGCTGGCCAAGTGGCGCGACGAGATCGAGCTGGTCAAGGACCTGTGCCACAGTTTCGACCGCCAGGCGTTTCTCGAAGGCCATCTGTCGCCGGTCTATTTCGGGTCGGCGATCAAGAATTTCGGCGTGCGCGACCTGCTCGAGGCATTGACCATCTACGCGCCGCCGCCGCGCGACCAGCAGGCCTCGGGCCGTGTGGTGCATGCCACCGAGCCGAAAATGACTGGTATCGTTTTCAAGATCCAGGCGAACATGGACCCCAACCACCGCGACCGCATCGCCTTCATGCGGCTGGCGTCGGGCAAGTTGACGCGCGGCATGAAGGTGAAGCTAGTGCGGACGGGAAAGATGGTGGCCTTGAACGCCCCACAGTTCTTCTTTGCGCAAGACCGCTCGATAGCGGACGAAGCCTATGCCGGGGACGTGGTCGGCATTCCCAATCACGGCCTGTTGCGCATCGGCGATACGCTGACCGAGGGCGAAGATATTGTCTTCACCGGCGTTCCAAGCTTCGCGCCGGAAATCCTGCGGCGGGTGAAGCTCGGCGATCCGATGAAGGCCAAGAAGCTGCGCGAGGCGCTGGAACAATTGGCCGAAGAGGGCGTGGTGCAATTGTTCATTCCGGCCGATGGTTCTCCCGCCATCGTCGGTGTCGTCGGTGCCCTGCAGCTCGATGTGCTGGCCGACCGGCTCGGCAATGAATATGGCGTGCCCGTCAGCTTCGAGCCGTCGCGCTATGAAGTCATGCGCTGGATCGCCTGCGACGACCCCAAGAAACTCGACGAATTCCTCACTGCCAACCGCTTTTCCATCGCCCATGATCTTGACGGCGACCCGGTGTTCATGGCGCAGTCGGCCTTCAGCCTGAACTACACGCTGGAGCGTTCGCCCGGCATCACCACCACCGAGATCAAGGAAATGCACAAGGCGGCATGACCATGCCCTACCTTCCCGCCGATTTCACGTTGCTGCATGCCGTTGCAATCGGGCTGATCTTCGGCTTGTGGGGGCTTTACACGCCGATCCTCGCCATCATTGGCAAGGGATCGCTTAATACGCAGTTGCATGCGGTACGCTTGCGTTGGCTGCACATGCACCAGAGCGTGGCGCGCGACCAACGAGTGTTCGATGCGCTGCTGCTCGGCCATATCTCGAGTTCGATTTCGTATTTCGGATCGGCAACGCTGATTATCTTGGCGGCGCTGGTCGGCACACTCGTCAACATCAACCGGGTCTACATTGTCACCCGTGAGCTGGCCTTCCTGGCCCCCATGAGTGCCGATCTGTTCGCGCTCAATTTCGCGCTTGTCGCACTGGTCCTGGTGTTGTCGCTGTTTGCCTTCACTTATGCGCTTCGCAAAATGGCTTATGTCTTTGCCATGCTTGGCGGGCTCGACATCGACGCAGCTCCGACCCCGGACGTGAGTGACATGGCCGATCAGACGGCGCGGGTACTTACCGAAGCGGTGAAGTCGATTAACAACGGCATCCGCGGTTTCTATTATGCAGTTGCCGTGCTGTTCCTGTTCGCGGGACCCATTGCCTGCATCGTGGCGACGGTTTTGATCACCGCACTTCTCTATTACCGGCAGCTTTACTCACCGACGGCCGTCGCCATCGCGCGCTATGTCGAGGCGCTGAAAAAGATCAAGCGATGACTTCTGGTTTTCAACTGTCCGCAGTCTTCGGCATCCAGTTTGCAAAGACCGAGTTTATTTTTTCATTATCCTCGTACGGTACCATGAGGTAATCTGCCAGATTGAGGTCATCTTGAATGCCGATCTCACTTATGGATTCGATCGATACAGCAGTCCCGCTGGCGTGAGGATGAATACGGTAAATGGCATAACCAACTTCGGCAAGCCGCTGCTCGATCAGTTTTTGCCGTTCAACGCGCGGACGATTTTCGGCACTATAGGCCGGCAATATTTCGATGAGCACGTAAGGCCTTTTGAGCCCAAGCAGCGGCACGATTCCTTCGATCACCTCAGCCTCACCGCCTTCGACATCGATCTTTACAATGGCGATCTCGTCGGGAATCATTTTACTTGGAATGTCATCTACACCAATAACCATGACGGGTTTCGTGCCAATGACGCCCTGCCTGAAGCCCTCCACCAGACTGGCTGAGGGATCGGTGACATCATCGCGGAACAATTGGAGCTGGAGAACGGAGGTACGGGCGCCAAGCCCAGCGGGGATGATGATGTACGGCAGGCCATTGGCCATTGCCAGCGCCTGCGCATAGTCCGCACACGCCGGATTCGGCTCAAAACCGAGATACGCCCTTTGAGAATCTGCCGCCGCGACTTTCAGCATCGTCTGGCCGAGGTTGACACCCACATCGATGAAGCCGCCTTGCTTAAGTTTGAACAGCCCGGAAATCAAGTTGGCCATCCACGGTTCGTGAACATAGGATTTTCGGCCATTGATGATCGGAATTTTGAACCGGCGACCGTACGCTTCCTCGATATAACTCCGATTGAAAAAACCAAGCTTCCTGAAGATAAAGTGCGCAGCGCGGTGGCGTAATGCAGGCATCTACCGATCTTTCAAACTGCGGCCACCCAAGCTCTGACCTTCGATATGCTGGCACGCTCCGGGCAAGTGGTCAATCGCTTGAGACTTACCGGATGGCCGTGGCTGCGGAGCAACGATTTCGTCTGCATAGCGAAAGTGCCAGACCCGGTAGGCGGCATAGCGGTCGACGAAATCCCAAACTGCCCGTATCACGCTCCGAGCTTCGCCGCTTCGCGCGCCAGCGCTTCGATGCCGGCCCAATCCTTGGCCGCGATCAGTTTCTTCGGCGCCATCCACGAGCCGCCGATGGTGATGACGTTGGAAAGCTTGAGATAACCTGGTGCCTTCTCCGGCGTGATGCCGCCGGTCGGGCAGAAACGCACCTGTGGCAGGGGCGAGGCCAGCGACGACAAATAGGCGATGCCACCCGCCGGTTCAGCGGGGAAAAATTTCTGGATGGCATAGCCCCATTCCAATAGCGCCATGCATTCGGATGCCGTCACGCCGCCGGGCAGAAGTGCGATGTCATAATCCTCGGCTGCACCCAGCAGCTTTCCGGTCGAGCCCGGCGAGACGGCAAATTTACAGCCCGCCTTGTAGCTGTCCTGCAACTGCTCAGGCGTCAGCACTGTGCCGGAGCCGACGATGGCACCCTCGACTTCGGCGACGATGACGCGAATGCACTCCATGGCCTTCGGCGTGCGGAGCGTGATTTCGAGCACCGGCAAGCCGCCCTTCACCAGGGCCCTCGCCAGTGGCACGGCGTCCTCGACATTGTCGATGACCATCACCGGCACGACGGGTGCCAGTTTCAACGCGGCCTCGAGGCCCTTCTGATATTCGCGTGTCATGTTCAACTCCTGTCTAGCCCCTCCCCCTTGTGGGGAGGGGTTGGGGTGGGGGTAGCCAAGGTCTCGACTCGCGGACCCCCCACCCCGGCCCTCCCCACAAGGGGGTGGGGAAGGAGGAAGGAGTTCTCAAATTAAGCCACCGCGAAAATCGATGCGCCTTGCGCGGCAGAGCCGGTGAGGTTGCGGAAGGCGGCGAAGAGTTCGCGGCCCGTCCCTTCCTCATGGTTTGAGAGATCGGCGGTCACCGCATCGCGCCTGTTGAAGGTGATGGCATCAACCAGCACCTCAAGCGTGCCTGCATCGGCATCAAGCCTGATCATGTCGCCATCGCGGATGCGGGCGATTGGTCCGCCATCGACGGCCTCGGGCGTCAGGTGAATGGCGGCGGGCACCTTGCCGGATGCGCCCGACATGCGGCCATCGGTGATCAGCGCCACGCGGAAACCCTTGTCCTGCAGCACGGCGAGCGGTGGCGTCAGGCGATGCAGTTCCGGCATGCCGATGGCCTTCGGCCCCTGAAACCGCACGACCACCACGACATCGCGGTTCAAATCTCCGGCCTTGAAGGCCTCATGCAATTCCTCTTGCGCATGAAAGACGCGAGCCGGAGCCTCGATCACATGGCGGTCAGCGGGAATCGATGAGGTCTTGATGACGGAGGTGCCGAGATTGCCCTGCAGCACCTGCAATCCGCCGGTCGGTTGGAAGGCCCTGCCGCATGGCCGCAGCACGCTTTCATCGGCGGATACCGCAAGCGCATCGGAATAGGCCAGTTCGCCCGATGCCCCCAGCCGGGCCTCCTTGGTGTAACCATTGAGCCCGGTTCCCATGATGGTCGTAACATCCTCATGCAGCAAACCCTCGCACAGCAATTCGCGAATGAGGAAGCCCATGCCGCCTGCCGCGTTGAAGTGGTTCACGTCGGCCTTGCCATTGGGATAGATGCGCGTCATCTGCGGCACGGCTTGCGACAGTTCGGCGAAATCATTCCAGGTGATGGCGATGCCGGCGGCAGCCGCCATGGCGACCAGATGGATGGTGTGATTGGTCGAGCCACCTGTTGCCAGCAATCCGACGATGCCGTTGACCACGGCTTTCTCGTCATAGATGCGGCCGATCGGGCGGTAGTTGTTGCCGAGCGCGGTGATCGTCAGTGCCTGCCTCGCCGATTCGATGGTGATCGCATCGCGCAGCGGCGTGCCGGGATTGACGAAGGTCGAGCCCGGCAGATGCAGGCCCATGATTTCCATCAGCATCTGGTTGGTGTTGGCGGTACCATAAAACGTGCAGGTGCCCGGGCCGTGATAGGACTTGGCCTCGGCTTCAAGCAGCGCCTCGCGGGTGACCTGTCCTTGCGCATAGAGCTGGCGGATTTTGCCTTTCTCATCGTTCGGCAAACCTGAAGTCATCGGCCCTGCTGGAATGAAAACAGCGGGCAGATGGCCAAACGACAGGGCGCCGATGACCAGGCCCGGTACGATCTTGTCGCAGACGCCTAAGTAAACGGCCGAATCGAACATCTGGTGTGACAGGGCGACGGCGGTCGAGAGCGCAATGACATCGCGCGAGAACAGCGAAAGCTCCATGCCGGTTTCGCCTTGCGTCACGCCATCGCACATGGCGGGAACGCCGCCCGCCACCTGCGCCGTGCCGCCGGCAGCGCGTGCCGCATTACGGATCAGTTCGGGATAGGTCTCGAAGGGCTGATGCGCCGAAAGCATGTCGTTGAACGAGGTGACGATGCCGATGTTGGGGCCTGAGCCATTGCGCAGCATGTCCTTGTCCTGGGGACCACACGCCGCAAAGCCGTGCGCAACATTGGCGCAGCCCAGTGCCTTGCGCTTGGGCTGATGGGCCACGGCTGCATCGATCTTGTCGAGGTAGCGGCGGCGCGTGGCCTTGCTACGGCTGACGATCTTCTCGGTGACGGCGGAGAGGCGCTCGGTAACGGACATCTCAGTCTCCTGTGCTCTTTCCGATTCAGGGACACCAATAGAGTGTCATGGGTGTAGCACTGCGCAGGATCGCACGCACCGGCATGTCTTCCTCGGGGCCATCAGCCAGGGCCTTGTCGAGAACCTTTTTCTTGTCAGCACCTTCGATGTGCAGCGCCAGGCGGCCCGAAGCCTCAAGAACCGGCAGCGTGAAGGTGAGGCGCGGTTCGCCAGCACCGGGTGCTGTGATTTCGATCAGCCGCCGCGATGTGCCGCTGTCGATGGCTTCCTTCAGCCGGTCGGCTTTGGGGAAGAACGAAGCCGTGTGGCCGTCGCTTCCCATGCCGAGGATGGTGACATCGAAGGGCAGCGAAGAGTCGGCCGTGGCATTTTCGAACAGCGGCACGAATTGCGCCGCAGCGGCCTTGTTGCGCAGCAGGTGTTCACGCACCAGCCTCGCGTTGGAGCGCTCGCTTGATTCCGGTACCTGGCGCTCATCGACCAGCGTCACCGTCACGCGCTGCCACGGCAGATCGATCTCCGAGAGCTTGTCGAAGAACAGTTTTGGCGTCGAACCGCCTGAGACGGCAAGCGTTGCCTTGCCCTTGGCGGCAATGGCGCGGCGAAGTTCGTCTGCCACATCGCCAGCAAGAGCATCGGCCAATGCGCCGCGCGCGTCAAAAACTCGTTCTGCTTCAATCATACTTGATCCTCATACCAGGTGCGGCCATCGCGTTCGATCAGCGCCACGGCGGCGGAGGGGCCCCAGGTGCCCGATGTATAGGGTTTCGGCAGGTCGGTTGACGCGGCCCATGCTTCGAGAATGGGATCGGCCCAGGCCCAGGCGGCTTCTACTTCATCACGGCGCATGAATAGCGTCTGGCTGCCGCGAATGACATCCATCAGCAGGCGCTCATAGGCATCCGGGTTCCGCACGCCGAAGGCATCGGCAAAGCTCATGTCGAGCGGCACGTGAGAGAGCCGCATGCCGCCGGGGCCGGGGTCCTTGATCATCAGCCAGAGCTTCACACCTTCGTCTGGCTGCAACCTGATCACCAGGCGGTTGGGCGCAATCGGCCCCGCCGAGGCTTCGAACACCGAGTACGGGATCGGCT
>JANLTS010000247.1:0-7497 GCA_031363045.1 Hyphomicrobiales bacterium | reverse complement strand
TTTCGACCGTGATGAGCCCGCGTACCGTGCTCACCTGGGCGCAGAACGCCGATATTTTCGGCGATCTCGGTTTTGCCTTCCGTGTCACCTTCCTCAATAAGTGCGACGAGCTCGAACGCTCGATCGTCGCCGAGTTCTATCAACGCTGCTTTGGCGAGGAACTGCCCGAATCCTCCGCCCACGTCGCAATCGCCTGAGTGACAGCCGGTGGCCGCTGACAAGGAGTCGCCATCGAACGGGTTCAAGCGCGTCCTCGCCGTCGCGATGAAGACCATTGCCGAGGACCCTGAACTCTCCGTTGTCTTTGGCAACGAGCAGCCGCAGCTGGCCGGCAATCGTGTCAAGCTGCCGCAAATCGGCAATGAGCTGAAAGCCTCCGACGTCGCCATTGTGCGTGGGCTGTCGGATGCCTTCGCGCTGCGCATCGCCAATCACAATGAAAAAGTTCACAACCGCTATCAGCCGCAAGGCAAGAACGCCCGCGCTGTGTTCGAATCTGTTGAGCAGGCCCGCATCGAGGCATTGGGTGCCAATGCCATGATGGGCATGAAGAGCAATCTCGCGGCAATGCTCGACGACCGCTACGCCAAGAAAGACGTGGCGCGCTACACCGACCGCAAGGATGCACCACTCGATGAGGCCGTAGCCCTTTTGGTCCGCGAAAAACTGACCGGTGCCGCACCACCCGAAGGTGCCCGCACCATGGTCGACCTGTGGCGGCCGTGGATCGAGGACAAGGCGCATGAACAACTGGCGCATCTGAACGAGAACCTTCACGACCAGGCGGCCTTCGCCCGCATGTCGCGCGACATCATCGCCGCCCTCGACATGGGCGACGAACTTGGTGACGATCCGGATCAGTCTGACCAGAGCGACGAAAACAACGAGCCGGAAGAGGATTCCGGCGAGCGCCAGGAGACACCTGAAGGCGAGGAACAGGAAAGCTCGCAACAATCCATGGAGGAAATGCAGGACGCCGAAGGCGAATCCGAAGCTGCCGAAATGGACGCCCGCCAGATGGACGTTGACGAACAGCCCGATGACGAGTCGGGCGAAGAGGAATCCGATGGCGAGGAGCCATGGCGGCCACAGCTGCCGTTCTCGTCACTCGCCAACGAGAACTTCTACAAAGTTTTCACCAACCAGTTCGACGAGGAAATCACCGCCGAGGAACTCTGCGATGCCGAGGAACTGACAAGGCTCCGGAGCTATCTCGACAAGCAGCTCTCCAGTCTCCAGGGTGTTGTGGCGAGGCTTGCCAACCGCCTGCAGCGCCGCCTGATGGCACAACAGAACCGCTCGTGGGATTTCGATCTCGAGGAAGGTGTACTCGATGCCGCGCGGCTCACCCGCGTCGTCATCGATCCGATGCATCCCTTGTCCTTCAAGATGGAGCAGGACACCGAGTTCCGCGACACGGTGGTGTCCTTATTGCTCGACAATTCGGGCTCGATGCGTGGGCGCCCCATCACCGTCGCCGCAACTTGCGCCGATATCCTGGCCCGCACGTTGGAGCGCTGTGGCGTCAAGGTCGAGATCCTGGGCTTTACCACGAGAGCGTGGAAGGGCGGCCAATCGCGCGAGAAGTGGCTGGCCTCCAACAAGCCCGCCAATCCGGGCCGCCTCAACGACCTGCGCCACATCATCTACAAGTCCGCCGACATGCCGTGGCGCCGCGCCAGGCGCAACCTCGGCTTGATGATGCGCGAAGGCCTCCTGAAAGAGAATATCGACGGCGAAGCACTGATCTGGGCTCACAACCGCTTGCTGGCCAGACAGGAACAGCGCCGCATTCTCATGGTGATCTCGGATGGCGCTCCGGTTGATGATTCGACACTGTCGGTAAACTCCGGCAACTACCTCGAGAAGCACCTGCGCCAGATCATCATCGACATCGAAAATCGTTCGCCAGTCGAGTTGATCGCCATTGGTATTGGCCATGATGTGACACGCTACTACAAGCGCGCCGTCACCATCGTCGATGCCGAGGAGCTTGGCGGCGCCATGACCGAGAAGCTCGCCGAACTGTTTGCCGAGAAGGCGAAGAAGGAGACGCGCGCGCCGGCCAAACCGGTGAAGAAGCGCGCCACGGCGTGACGACCGATACGCACGGCAAACGCCCCAGAACCTTGACATGGTGGAAGCTCATGCTTCCCGTCATCGTGGCTGTGGCCATTCTGCACATCAATGAATCGCGCGCACCCGCTGGCACCACTCCGCTGGCCGTCACCGCAAAACCATTCGCCTCGTTCAACAACTTCACGTCGACCACGGAATTTGGCGCCTTTGCCTGGCGCGGCGGGTTGACGCTCTCAAGCGCAACCGAAAACTTCGGCGGCTTGTCGGGCCTGATCGTCGGCAACAATTGTCAGGACTTGCTGGCCATCAGTGACCGAGGCAACTGGTTCACAGCAAAACTTGGTTACACGGATGACAAGCTGTCCGGCCTCACCGCGCCGCGCTTGGAGCGGATGCGCGACGCCAAGGGCAGACCTTTGCGTAGTGGCCCTTGGTCCGATGCCGAGGCTGTGACGCAATTGCAATCCGGCAAGATTGGCGTCGCATTTGAACGCCAGACACACATCGGCACCTATGATCTGGCAAAGAAGGGTCTTGCCGCTGCCTTTGCACCAATCGCTTATCCGCAGGCGATCGATGATGGGCCATGGAACGGCGAGATCGAATCCCTCGGACAAATGCCGGATGGAAGGCTCATTGCCATTGCCGAGCGCCAGCGCGATGCCAGCGGCAACACCAAGGCCTGGATCTGGCAGGGCGCCAAGGTCACGCCATTCAGTGTCGAGAGATACGACAGTTACAACGTCACCGATCTCGCCGTCCTGCCCGATGGCAGCGTGCTGACAATCGAACGCAGCTTCACCAGCTTCTGGTTCCCGGGCATGGCCATCCGCCGTTTTTCGGCCAAGGCGATTGCCACGGGCGATACTGTGAAGCCCGAGCTTCTGCTCCAGGCCAGTCTGCCGCTTTATGCCTTCGACAACATGGAAGGTATCTCCATCTGCGAGCGCGGCGGTGAAACCCGGGTGACACTGCTGTCCGACAACAATTTCAACACTACTCTGCAAAACACCATGCTGCTGCAGTTCGCATACAAACCTGATACGCCCTCACCCTGAGCGATTCTCGTATTTCTCGAGAAACACCTGTGCACTCAAGGTCCGCATGTCGTCAACCGCTTCACCCAGACGCTCATGCTGCCAGTCCCACCAGCCAAGCGAAATGATCCGTGTACTGATTTCCGGTGCGAGGCGCCACTTGATGAATCGCGCCGCAACGCCGGCCACCACCGCATAGGGCGCGACATCCTTGGTGACGACGGCGCCCGCCGCTACCACAGCGCCATGGCCGATCTTGACGCCCGGCAGAACGATGACGCCATGGCCGATCCATACGTCATGGCCGATCTCGACACGTTGGTCGATGCGGCTTTGGCGGAACGCCTTATCGATCTTGGCGTGCGCGAAATATTCGTTCGGCCGGTAGGTGATCTTGTGCTGGCTGACGCGCTCCATCGGGTGGTTGAGCGCGTTGATGCGTACATCCGCCGCAATGGCGCAGAATTTTCCGATGTCCGTGTAGATCACTTCCGAATGCCGCTCAACATAGGAATAGTCGCCAAGCGTTGAATCGCAGAACTGCACGCGCTCCTTCAACTCCGTGAAACGCCCCAGTACGGCATTCCTGAGTTGCACCGTTCCGTGCACACGCGGACTGCCATCGCGCGGTGCGGCGGGAGGCGGACGCTTCTGTTCAGCAGGCTCGGTCATGCGTCGATCATAAAGCAAAAGCCGCCCCAATTGGAGCGGCTTTGCAAAATCCGTAGCCTTATGTAGATCAGGCGGCGGCCTTCACCGTTTCAGCCTTTTGTGCTTCGACCTTCTTGGCAATCGAGCGCTTCAGCTTCAGCGCCTTGACCGACAGGTTGTCGTTGCTCTGCTTGAGCAGGAAGGCATCAAGACCGCCAACATGCTCGACCGACTTCAGCGCGATGGCCGAGATGCGCAGGCGATAGGTCAGGCCCATCGCGTCGCTCATCAAGCTGACGTCGCAAAGGTTCGGCATGAACCGCGTCTTGGTTTTGTTGTTGGCATGGCTGACCTTGTTGCCAACCTGCGCATTCTTACCCGTCAACTCACAACGGCGAGCCATGGTGCAAACCTCACAAATGATTATCGCCGGAAACAAGGGTCCCCGGCTCAGTTGGCGGTTCTATAGTGGCAGGCCGCGTGGCGGTCAAGTCAATCGCACCCGAATGTTGGATCGCCGAACAAATTCTCCACTGTCCCAATCTGGCACAGCATGGTTAACGCCAACATCGCGAGATACCGGCACGAGACCACTGTTTCTTGCCACATTAGTAGCAACACTCAACGCACACCCCCACATGTAGTGAGAACAAAACCGGAAGATCGCCGGTTCGCCGATTCGGGCGCCCTCTGTTCCGGAAAGGGAACGCTTTATGAAGATCGGCGGGTTGTTAAGCCTTGCTGCTGCAACAATTGGTAAACCATGAAGCTGCATGCCTTAACCCCGGATGGAGTTTTGAGTACATCCAAGCACGGCGCGCGCGCCAGCGCCAAACGGCAACCTGCGTGGTTGCTGGGGAACAAATCCTGAATCGCCGGGAGTCAGCGATTCGGGCCATCTTCGTTCCCGTTTGAATCCATTCCCTAATGCCTTGGTCCGAATTGGGGCGAAAGAACTTGACCGCCACGGCGCATGGCCCCAATTGACAAAAAAAGGTTTTTCGGCGTCCCGCTGTTTCATGCCGTCTGCAAACAATGTCACTGCCGTGCTGGGTCCCACCAACACCGGCAAGACCCACCTCGCGGTGGAACGCATGCTTGGCCATGGCGGCGGCATGATCGGCTTGCCCCTGCGCCTGCTGGCCCGTGAGATCTATGATCGCGTAAGGTTGAGAGCTGGCGATGCCGCCGTGGCCCTCGTCACCGGTGAGGAAAAGATCATCCCCGTCAACGCCCGTTACTGGGTTTGCACCGTCGAAGCCATGCCGTCCGACATCGATGTGCCCTTCCTGGCCATCGACGAAGTGCAGCTTTGCGCCGATTTCGAGCGCGGCCACATCTTCACCGACAGGGTGCTGAACCGCCGTGGTAACGACGAAACCATGCTACTGGGGGCTGCCACCATGCGGCCCATTCTCGAAAAGCTGCTGCCCAAGACCAATTTCATCGCCCGGCCGCGTTTTTCGCAGTTGCTCTATGCCGGGCAGAAAAAGATCACCAGGCTGCCCCGCCGCTCGGCCATCGTCGCCTTCTCGGCCGAGATGGTCTATGCGACGGCCGAGCTGATCCGCCGTAACAGTGGTGGTGCTGCCGTGGTGCTGGGGGCCTTGAGCCCGCGCACCCGCAACGCCCAAATCGCTCTTTATCAATCAGGCGACGTCGATTACATCGTCGCCACCGATGCCATCGGCATGGGCCTCAACATGGATGTCGACCATGTGGCCTTCGCCTCGACCCGAAAATTCGATGGTTTCCAGTACCGCCAGCTCAATCCATCCGAATTGGGCCAGGTGGCGGGCCGCGCCGGGCGCTATATGAATGACGGCACCTTTGGCGTGACAGGCGAGGCCGACCCCTTCGACCAGGAGATGGTGGAACGCCTCGAAAGCCACAATTTCGATAGCGTCCAGATGCTGCAATGGCGCAACCGCGAGCTGGATTTCGCCTCGCTGGAGCGGCTGAAACTGTCGCTGAACGCACTTCCACGCACGCCAAGCCTCACCCGCGCCCAACCCAATGCCGATCTTCTGGCGCTTGAGGCTTTGGCCCGCGAGCCCGAGACCCGCGACCTCGCTGCGACGCGCAAAGACGTCGAGCGCCTGTGGGAAGTCTGCCAGATCCCCGACTACCGCAACATCTCGAATTCCGAGCATGCCGCCATCGTTTCGAAGATCTACCACTTCCTGCAGACTGGCAAAGGTGTCATCGACGAGGACTGGTTTGTGCGCCAGTTGAAGTTCTGCGAGAACACCCATGGCGACCTCGATACGCTCTCCAATCGCATCAGCCACGTCCGCACCTGGACCTTCGTTGCTAACCGTGCTGATTGGCTGAAAGCACCTCTCTATTGGCAATCCTACGCGAGAGAGATAGAGGACAAGCTGTCAGATGCCTTGCATGAACGCTTGACACAGCGTTTTATCGATCGCCGTACCAGCGTGCTGATGAAGCGCCTGGCCCAGAAGGAAGAATTGATGTCGAGTGTTGAGGACGACGGCGCCATCCATGTGGAAGGCGAATATGTGGGCCGCATCAAGGGCTTTGTCTTCGTGCCCGATGGCACGGCGGAAGGCGCTGAAGCCCGCGCCCTGAAGGCGGCGGCGATCTCCGCTGTCTCAGCCGAAATCATGGCCCGGGCCAAGGCTGTCGCTGCTTCGTCAGACACCGCCCTCAAGCTCAGCCGCGACGGGCAGATCATCTGGAACCATGCCGCCGTCGGCAAGCTGGAGCCCGGCGCAACCTTGATGAAACCCCGTGCCACCGTGCTGGCGGGCGACCAGCCGTCGGGCAGCGACCGCGAGGAAGTTCAAACCCGGTTGCAGAAATTCGTCGACCGCCACATTGCAGCGACGCTTGAACCGCTGGTCAAGCTCGAGGAGGGCGAGGGCCTCGAAGGCATCGCAAGGGGCATCGCTTTCCGCCTGGTCGAGACGCTGGGTGTTCTGGCCCGTAATGAAGTGACGGAGGAAGTGAAGTCCCTGTCACAGGAGGACCGCGCCAAGCTGCGCGGCCTCGGCGCCCGGTTTGGTGCCTTCAATCTCTATGTTCCGGCCTTGTTGAAACCCGCTGCAACTGAGTTGCGCTTGCTGCTTTGGGCATTGCAACTGCAAAAGGACGGCAAACTCGACCCTGCCAACCTGCCCCAGCCCCCCGGCCAGGGCCTGACGTCTGCGGTGTTTGACCGCACTACGCCCAAGGGCTTCTATGGCGTCTGTGGTTATCGCATCTGCGGTGGCCGTGTCGTTCGCATCGATATGCTCGAGCGTCTGGCCGACATGATCCGCGACCGCGTCTTCTGGCGCCCGCGCTTCCCCGCGGAGCCGCGCCCGGCCGGTTCGGTTGAGGGCGGTGGCTTCATGGTGGTGGCCGACATGATGTCGCTGGTCGGCTGTTCCGGCGAGGATTTCTTAGGGATCATCAAAAGCCTGGATTTCCGCATGCAGAAGAAGCTGGTGAAGCGGCCGCTGGTGGTGGCCCCGGCTGCCAATGTTCCGGCAGAAACCGCCCTTGAAACGCCAGCGGAATCACCACTCCCTGACCCGATTGCCGTGATTGAGACCAGCGAGGAACCGTCCACACCCGTGGAGGCTCCGGTAGAAGCTCCTGTGGAAGTTCCCGTGGAGTCTACCGCTGAAGCGGATGCCTCCCCCGAACCTACGGTGGAGTCCGCCGCTGCGGCGGAATCAGTGGCCCTCCCCGAGATCGCCATGGAAGAGGTTGAGATCGAGGT